>JAPLFV010000220.1 GCA_026390495.1 Pseudomonadota bacterium
ATTAGAAGTTGGCTTACTACTCTGCAATTTAAGTCCAGAGAACCCGAGGTATCCCTTGATTGTTGCGAAAGCTCACATGGAGCAAGGAAATCTTACGGAATCAGAGCGCTTTTTCAAATCAAGTGTTAAACTTTCTCCAACTCTATCAGAAGGCTATAAGGGGCTAGGTTCAGTTTATCTGAGGCAAAAGGAATACGAAAAAGCAACGAAAGCTTTTGAAAAGGCCTTGGATTTGGAGAAAAGAGATATACCCACTCTAAACTCCCTTGGAATGAGTTATATCAAGCAAGGCCTCTTTGACGAGGGCATCAAACGCTACTTGATGGCTCTAGCCATAGACAATCAGGATCCGAGAGTTCTCTTCAATTTAGGTTTGGCCTATGAGGAAAAAGGTACGTTGTCAGCAGCAGTGGATTCCTTTCGTCGAGCAATTGCTGCGGACCCTTCGATGGAAAAAGCAAAGCGTCAATTAGAACGAATCTTATCAGAGTCCCCTAATGCTGCCTCTGACCTCACTCAAACGGCTCCAACTCCAAAGAATCCTCACCAGGACTTCGAAGATGTCTCCTTAGACCCCCTCACCTTAAAGAAGTCCAGTTAGTCACTGGCTTGAAACGAGTTTCGCGCTAAAAAATACTTAAGTTTTTAGAATTAAATGTGATTTTATGGTCTCCTCCTGGTGTAAATGGCTGGGAACTTGATCAATTTGCGAAAACCTTGAAGCTTAGGTAAGATGGAACCAGTTGCACCTTAGTCACTTGTAGGCTACAACCCAAAATCGGCTCTCTATTTTCAAAGGTGATTACAATGTCAGATAACCAGCTGAATCAATTAGGACCCCTGATTAATATTCATGAATCTGGTGATCTTAATTTAGCTGGACAAAGAAAACTTTTAGGAGACATGCTTCTCGGTCCAGCTATTGGAGATTTCGAGCTAGATGGAGTCGAAATTAACCAAGCCGCAGTTGATCTTAATATTAGCATTGATGACATTTGGAAGAGAATTCGGAATGGACAATTGGTCGCTAGGACACATCGCGGAAAAGTTTATGTTTACTCAGACTATGAAAAAAGCCGACAATTAAATTCTGAACAGCCTGAAGTTTTGCCGCCATTGCCCTCCGAAATGCTTGATACCATTGAATCCTATAATTTTTCGTCATCTGATTTGGCTACCAGTGAAGTCCAATCTCAGGACTTATCGGTTCATTTCGATCCTAACCATGAAGATCAAGATTATAAGCAAAATGTTGCCTTGATGATTCACCATCTGAATCTGGCAAAAGAAGAAAACCGAGATATTATTCGCTTTACAACAGAAGCCATGACTAAATTAACACAAATGTCGGATGCTATGATCAAGCTCAAAGATAGCCTGATCATTTCTAAAGATGAAGCACTTGAAGAGATGACCAGACAAGTCAATCAAAGTTCGGCGGAACTGCAACGCCTTGCCCGAGAAAATGAAAAGCTCGCAACTGTTGCAAAATTTCTAGAAAATGATGCGTTTTAGCATCGATTCAGCGATTGACACAGCGTGCAGCGAGACGAGGCAATGAGAACAATGCGTTCACGAGAACCGAAGCACTGCACCCCACTGTATGTGAGCATCGGATCGAAGTGAACAACGCAGTAATCATTGCCGATTTCCGCTGCCTTTCAATCATGCAGAATAGTCACGAGATTTATTGAATATTTTCCAGCTTTAGTTCATTATAAGCATAAGATTATAACAAAGTATTTCCCTGAGTTTCGTGGATGTTCCTTGATATTGGCTGATGTCCATTTTTTTAGGGAAGGTTATACTGTGTCAATAGCTATAAAATGACCCAAAGGTCTTGTTTTAAAACAGATTTATAAAGCGGTCAGACGCGACCTTGAAAACATGCATCGCACTTATTTTCGCATTAGATAACTTTAGCTGGAACTCCTTCAAATGAATAGCTTGATTCAAAATTTCGAAGACAAGAAAATGCCTGTTCTGGCAAAGCGTAATTTCATGATTTTTCAAGTCCTGGCAAATTCAGTTGCAGATAGCAAAGCGATTCTGGTTTCATTACTCGGTATTTTAGGTTGCACTCAATCCGTATTCGGAGAAATTCCTGAAGGCTATTTAGGAACTCGCCCTGCGGGAATGGGTGGAGCATTTACCGCAGTTGCCAATGATGAAAGCTCTTTTTTTACAAATCCGGCGGGTATTTCGAGAATTCGCAAAGCAAGGAGTCGAAAAGGCGTCCATTTAACTCTTTTCCCAAACGGGACAGTCGGATTCAACTCAGGGGCGTCTAACCTTTACACGACATTAAAGAGCGCCACGGGAACTGATGTTGCGGAAGCCATCGCCGCCGCCAACATAGTGTCTGATAAACCATTTTACGTGCGCGGTGCAAGTTTCCCTGCAATTCTGTTTGAAGGCGGTAAGAATTTTCCCGTGGGCGTAGGATTTGTAGGCAATTCAATATCAAAGATCTATATTGATAAAGATCTCCCGACAGACGCGCGTATCGTTTCGGTGACAGATGCAGGTGGAGCTATTGGATTTGCCTTTACTAATTTTGAAAACCGTCTAAACCTCGGTATTTCTATACGCCCGACTTATCGATATGCATATGAAGACACCGTACCGACTTCGGAACTTAAAGAAAGCACCGCATTGGCAAAGCGCATGAAGCAGAGCTCTAATTCTGGATTCGGTTTAGGTATTGACGCGGGATTAATGTTTACACTTGCAGATTTTTGGTTTCCGACGTTAGGTCTAGCAATTCGCAACCTACCCACTGGTTGTCAAACCGACTATCTGAATCCATTCACTGAAGAGCGACAAAGTGTTTGTGGGACAGTGTATAGCTCAAAAGATGGAAATCCAGATGCGTTGTCCAATGTCGATCCAATGGACTTGCGAGTTGGTTTTTCAATATCACCAAGAATAGCGCGCGAATTTGGAGTGCGCTTTGCAGCAGATCTTCACAATTTATACTTGACGTCAGGTACTACTTACTATGGACTTCCAGGAATTGATTCTGGAAAACTGATCCACGGTGGAATTGAATTTTTCAGTGGAAACCCACTTGAACAATCTGGCTTCAGCGCGCGAATTGGAGCTAGCCAAGGTTTTGTTTCATATGGCGCATCGTTTCACGCTCCATTTTTTCATTTAGAATTTGCAAGTTATGGAGTAGATGTTTCCGACAAGGCAACAAAGGTTGAAGATCGAAGATACCTTGGAACAGCGGGCTTCGCGTTTTGATTTACAATTATTAACGGGGACATTTTTAATGGTACATTCTTTCAAAAACAGCACAATTAAATTTCTAGTCGCCATGAATTTTCTGGCATTTACATCTTGCGTATCGACCCAGCAAAATTCCCAATCGACTCAACAAACTAAAACTAATCTAAAGACAAACTCAAAAAACCGGGCAAAAAATCAAGAATCAAAACAAGGCTCAGCACAGGCGAAGGCCCAAAAGCGAATTAATGCAAAAATGCAGGCCTCTAATCCAAGAGATGAGCTTGCTGCCTGGACGATCCGGATGAGCCATGTAGGTACAAACTTTACCGCTCGAGATCGTCAATTTGTGATTAGTCTGCCATCAAACCCTCCTGCGGGAAGTTTAACGGAATCAGCCACAGTCATTGGACTTCTCCGAGACATTCTCACTCCTCCAGGCGGGATGACAAACTCACCCAATGCGCCGTTAGAGCGTGAGCAGATTGGAACTAGTCAATCTGCTGATACCTCCGTTGTCCCCAGACAAATGCCTACGCAAAAATCAGGAAATTCTTTGGAAGATCGCTGTCGTGAGAAGGGATTAGATTTGGTAAATGCGATTTCTGTAAATTCCATGCTAAAGAATGCCGCAGTTTATGCCTGGATTTGGAATGCCATGCAGATGGAAGGGAATTCCGAATTGTTTAGACAAAATCTGGAAAGCGTCATCAAATCAGAAGCTATTCTTTGGCAAGAAATTGCAGTTAAAGTAGGACTTCAAAAAGAAGAGACTCCAGAAGCATTTAAACCAGCGCAAAATTTGGCAAGCCAGCAGGCTGTTCCTCAACCCACTTCAGAGCCCTCGTCGATAGCCAGCCCATCTTTACCCACATCACTTCCTGTTACCCCGTCAACAGCTAGTTTATCGATCCCAATG
This sequence comes from Pseudomonadota bacterium, assembly GCA_026390495.1. Classification (GTDB taxonomy): domain Bacteria; phylum Bdellovibrionota_B; class Oligoflexia; order Oligoflexales; family RGVZ01; genus CAMDKS01. The sequence continues at coordinate 4,151 of JAPLFV010000220.1, forward strand.
ACTGACGCCGAGGCAGCAAAAGCACTTTCAATGGCACAAGATGCAGCAGCTATTGAGAATTTTGAAAAAGCTGTAAAAGAAGCCGTAAAAATTCCAAATACAGCAGCCAATTTTGAACTTGCACAAGAAAATTTGCGCGTATGGAGCAATCGAGCGGTCACTGATCTAAGAAAAAAGGCTGCCTTTGAATACCGAACAGCGACATCGTACACAGATCCAGGATCAAAAAAGAATGGGCTCATAAAAGCAAAAGCGCATCTAGAAGATGCGCTTAACAAGTTCACTTTTGCTTCAAATTTGGATACGGTTCGAGACAACTTAAAAATGATCGAAGGCGAGTTGTCTAAGCTCTAGTCTCATTGCTCCGACGAGCTTCACAAAATCCGAGTTGGGTGCAAAAACACCCACTCAGTTAAAACCGAATTACTTCAGTCATCCGCTTCCGCTGATAAATCCTCGCCATCTTCACCAGGTTTTCCATTCAGCCGTGATCTGACCATTTCAATTGGCGTTCCAAACTGGATGCCGTCCAATTTCACGTTGAAAAATTCAGGATGTTTTTGTTCAAGCCATGTTCGAGCCTCATCAACATCCACAAACACTGGGTACTTAGTGGTATATGCGTAGGACTTTAAAATCTGACGGGGTCTATCGGTCACGCCTGCAAACAAAAAAGGGATTCGCAACCTTCTCATAAGTTGCATCAATTCTTCTAGAAAATCGACTGGCACTTCTTTTTCATCCTGCAAATCAAAAATCAGATATCTAAGTTCGGTGCTGATCAACCAATTATGTACGCCTACGACAAAATCCGCGCCTACAAATGAATCGAGTAAAGCAGTCTGTGTTTGAGAAACAGGTGGTATCGATGGCGCCAATGTTTGCATGACGTTAAGAACGACGATTCGGTCAATTTTTTCAGGCACAAATTCAAGCATAAGGGAGCCTCCAATTTTTACATAAGCTGATATTACTAATCTAGTAGACAGCTTTCCGTCAATAACTAGTCGCTTGCGCAAAACGCAAGCGACGTGTCCTGAAGGGCGCTAGCCCTGAAGGATCTCAGGTCTAAGCGTATGAAGTCAAAACGCAAGCGACGTGTCCTGAAGGGCGCTAGCCCTGAAGGATCTCAGGTCTAAGCGTATGAAGTCAAAACGCAAGCGACGTGTCCTGAAGGACGCTAGCCCTGAAGGATCTCAGGGCTAAGAGCATGGAATCAAAACGCAAGCGACGAGTCCTGAAGGGCGCTAGCCCTGAAGGATCTCAGGTCTAAGAGCATGAAATCAAAACGCCAGCGACGTGTCCTGAAGGGCGCTAGCCCTGAAGGATCTCAGGTCTAAGAGCATGAAGTCAAAACGCCAGCGACGTGTCCGGAAAGGCGGTAGCCCTGAAGGATCTCGGGTCTAGGTTGTCAAATCCCCTGCCCAAAAATCATTTCGCATAGAGCCGCTCTTTAGCTCCAAATTGAGAATGGTCGTCAATCCAGCGACACAAAAGATTTCTCTTCATCTCTAACATCGACGTTTTAGCAATATTATCGCGTAGATCTGGTAATATTCTCATCATGAGATCTCGAGCCTCGTTCTCACCCCTTGCTTCGTGATGAATAGGCTTCATCCTCAATGGAACTTTAAAATCTGCAATTTTTGTAAGAAGGCGTTCGTGTTCCTCTGTGTCCAGCACTCCGATCCTGATGAAAGTTGCGGCATCCACATCGGCTGCCAAAGAAAGAGTCACATTCCATTTGGCTGATTTTATATTGATCTCGTCAGGAGTTGGCATAGCATGAATCGTCAGTTCCCACTCCATGCCATCTGCATCCAATAGTCTTTGGAAATGATTTTCATAAAGCCAGTGCTCCCATTCGGCCTGGGCACTGCTGATACTTTTTACAATTGGTCGGCTAACTTGCTTGTCAAAATTCATGTGATACCTTCAATCTGTGCATCAATGATTCGAATTTCTTTCCATTCGATATTTTTAGTCATATAGCCCTGAGATCCTTCAAGGCTCTCGTCATTCAGGACAAGTCGCAGACGTTTTTGCGCCAGCGACTAGTTACTTTATAGTTAAGTTAGTAGTAGTATACAACCGGGTGCAGCAAAGAGAAATAGGTGCAATGATTTATTATTCCGAGGAAATGTTGTGTCAAAATTATTGATATTTTTGGCTATTATTGGAAAAAGACAAGTCGCTGGATTGACCGTTTTAGTCTCGCTTTGCGTCACTGCAAATTCTTGTGCCTACCGATTGACAAATTTGCACATGCGAAATCCAAACAAAATTCAGTCGATTGCCATTGAGGGTATTTACAATACCGGTAGCGAGCCAATTCCTCATGATCAAGTTTGGGATCAGTTGCAACGTGCGTTTGCTGCGAATGGACACTTAAAAATAGCGTCCGTTGGAAAGTCCGACGCCCTTTTGAGAGCAAAGATTTCTAATACTAGATATTCACGCTCTGGCGCCTTGGACGACACCCAATCTGGATCCGATCGATCTGATCCACCACTTTATCCAGTAACGGGAAACCCACTTGCGCCTAACAAACTTCCCGATATCAATACCGCGCGAAAGTATTTTCAAAAGGACCTTCTAACCTTCAATCTTGAAGTTGAAGTTTACGATATGTCGACAAAAGCGATATTGCTGCAGCGCACCTACTCACTTGCGGTTGATACCCTAGCGATACGAAGTGATGCGAATGCTGTTGCTTTTTTGAGGCATGAAGAATCAGTCCAATATGGAATTGCCAAATCGGCAAGATCAGTAGCTGACAATATCATTTCTGATCTTCTGGTAAGATAGGACTGCTATATAGGAATGAAAATCTAGCCTACAATTTTTCCTTTGGAAAATCCTGGAGCGAAATCAAGTATTCCGCCATTGTTCGAAACAACACTGTAGGCGGTCTTGGTCGGTGAAGGTACACCTAAAAGTGCTGCAATGGTTGCCGCTTTATTTGCTGGGATCAAAGATGCGCCCGCAAGTGCGTCCATTGGGGCACTATTTCCCCAACTTCCTTTATATTGATCGTTTGCATTGCCGCGTGCAAAATCGCGCATAATATCGCCAATAATCATTGGCCCAGATTCCTGCATTCCAGTCAAAATCATGGTACTTCCTCCATGATACCCATGGTCCGATCCCACAAGGTCCTTTCGCGGTGCTCGATTAAATTCACTGTGAACATCAATGACGGTATCTTTAAACATATTTTTTTCTTTGAGAACAGAAATAAACTCCATCAAACAAGACCCCAAAGCGGCATGACTCAATGTATTCATCAATAGCGAGATGACTGAACCGGTCGTATGTTCGTCAAAGTTTTGAAACTTAAAAGGGGTAAAATTTAAATTATTAATCCCTGCATGACCACCAGAGATAGACGATGTCAAATGATTCACCAAAGCATACTCTGCAACGGCAAAAATATTTGCTAGTCCATTTACCGAAGAATTTGCGGTGATCAAAGAATTCAAATTATCAAGACCAGCGGAATTCACCAAATTGCTTTCCAGACAATGAGAATTCTTAAATCGATCGGAAGTTCGATCGGCAATAGGTGCACCGACAACTTTGTCGTTGATCCCTGGATACACCGAGTTAATAGCTCGTTTAACTAATGTTTCATATTTATCAAATAATCGATTCCATTCGGTAGCTGGATCCGGGAATCTACTACGCAAAATTTTCCACAGGTCGTTTCGTGATCTCAATAGACCTTCAAAACCTGGTTGACCTGCGACAAATTCCATGTCTAGTGCGTGCTGCGCCTTTTCAACTTCCATAGATAGATTATTTAGAGCTGCCTTCAAATTTGCGTCATTATTGACGGTAGTTGGATTCATAAAGGGCTGCATTAACTCGGTCAAGAGTTGGCCACCACCTACAAGCGACGTGCTCACCAGCGGATAAATCGACTTAAAAATATAGCCTCTTGTCCCAATATCAATAGCAGCAAAGGGGGCTGAGCTGATTTCCGCAGCAAGAGCGGTCGTCGACCTTACAGCGCCAGGAGGTGTAAAAGATAGCTGCTGAGCAAAAAGGTGAGCTGGTACCCCGATATCGATGCCCCTAATGTGAATCACGTGATTCAACAGAGCATCGGCCATCTTTTGAGTGGACGTTCCATTTTTTGGAAGCGAAAAATTCCAAATCGGAGGAAGCTTCAATCCTTTAATAGTGTTCAACTGATACATAGTTTCTACGTAGCGGTTGTTTTCTGCCTTGAAAACTGTGCCCATTTGAGGATTTACTATAAAATTATTATCATCATATGGATTCAAGAGCAGGTCAAACATCCATCTAGCTGGAGCTCCTGCTTGCTGAATCGACACGAACTTCTTCTCTGAAGGCGCTGTTTGCGCGTTCGCAACAGAAGCCTTTCCCACCATTAATTCTACCAACGTTTGAACAGGGCTTGAGTTCACAACAAGTCCGCCTAAAATGCTTTTGGAGACAAAATTTCTTCGATTTATGCCGCTCATAGACGAATTCCCCTTCATGTCGGTTTGCTCAAAACAATTGGCCCGTTTACCGATTTATATAGTTTTCTGACTCCAAAATATCTGAAACAAGCTCTTTCAAACTGCCGGAAATTTTAAATTTCTCCGCGAGATCATAGATTGCAGCTTTGTGCCTATCTTGAGAAACATCGGCAGGAGTAAATGACATGGGAACTTTAACACCAACAAAATGTTCATAATAACGTTTTGCAACACATCGGTAGGCATCTTTCTGGGTTGCCATTACCGCACCCAAATGTTCCAAAGAATCCACTTTAACATCTATAAGTGCGTTCTCACTGGTTCGATAAAAGAGTCGACCCGTGGCTGGTCGGTTAGCATAGTCAAGATCAGGACCAAAATCCCAATAGGCTGCGGAGGCCGGCTTTTGGCCCGAGTATACGGGATGCAAAGGGGTGAACCCCCCTCTATTATTATTAAAAATTGGTTCGGCAACTGGAACATATCCAATATGTCGAACAACTCCAGTCAACTGATCCATAGTGGCATGACAAACTGCGCAAGCTCTATCGGTTCTAAAAGGCACCGAAGAACTCGGATCCACAAATTTTGTTGCATCTGCATCCGAGACTAATGCCGCAGGAAGGTCTTTGCATAAAAAATCGGATACAACACTTTTGCCAAATCGCCTTGGAACCTTGACGCCACCATCATATCGCTCTGCCGTAAAGGGCACATAACCGGCCGCACCTCTCAAGACATACCGAGGAGGCACAATCGTCGTTTGCAAATAAGCGGGCGATCCCAGAATTCCGCCACCAAAATGTTTTGCTATATCAATAGACCCAGTTAATGCAGTCGGAGCTGGAACGGTCGCTGTAGCTGCTGGCAGATAATCGTAGTCTAGAACAAATGTTGACTTATGTTGAATTCCAATCAAGTCACCAGATTTAACTCTTGGGATGGATGCAGCACTTTTGGAGAAAATAGTTCTGTTATAATCTACAAGAATAGTCTCAGCACCATTTCTAACAGCGTGATAATTGCCTCCACCTATAAAAATATTTCCGTAAGGAACTCCATCTGTAAAGAGGGCACGGGTAATATGTAACGCTGGGCCAGTAGGATCAAAAACCTGATGTTTCATCAGTAGCATTTCTGACGAGATATCTTCTATGTAATCGCGATTAACAAACCAAGAATTGTGTATGTTGTTAAACTTATTTAACACGGCAACAGCTTCAACATCTGTGGCAGTAACAGCGCCACTAATTAGCTTTACCCGATTCAATAAAGACACGCATGCAGCTATAGCGGTCATCTGCCTATTAACCACCTTCAAATAATTTGCAGACGCAGGATCAGGTTCGCGATCAGTTAACTGTTGATAGCATTTTACATACTTCTGAACTTCCGTCTTCGGAGCAGAGAAGGCAACTTCTGACACCACAAAAGGTGTAAGAGCCGACAATATGACAGATATAACTTTCAATTGCTTTTTAGATTGGAAACGCTTCATTTATAACCCCTCCGTAATCAACGACGAACAAATCGAAACAGTCACCATTTGCCACTGAACGGTGGTAGAATATGGAACAGCCTTAGCCTTTGCGACAAGAGAATCAACTGCTGTCGACGCAGCATTTGAAGCAGCATAACCCAGCGCGACTTTAGAGAGTCCTGCGGCAATTTGCGCTTTTGTCGGCGACGCTGTGACAGCACCTGTTCCATTGAAAATTTTTACAAATGCTGTTTGTGCATTCTGATTCGCAGCCAAAGCCAAACATGACCTATATAGCCGACCAGCTCTTAGAACACTCGCCATAGGGATGTTCCGAGCGTCAACTCTTGTTGAATTATAGCGGACCGATATACAGTCTTTGTCAGTTCGAACGCATTGTTGTCCGAAGACTTCAGGAAACAAGCCAACTTCGGTATTAATAATATTTGTAACTTCTGTTGTAGCTGCTGCCGAAAGCCCCCCGGTAAACAGTCGTTTAAGCTTAGCTTGCATCTGACGACGATTTTGCACTTTGAGTTCCAAGCTTGCGGGTATTGGCTCAGATGGACCCGTTGACTCAAGTGCCAAAGCAATACTTGCAATCTCAGCATTTGATAATGCTTGCACCTTTGCAATATTTTTCATGATGGGATTTGACGTTCTTGCTCTCAGGATATCGACTGCTGTCCGATTAATTTTAGACGATTGTGCCAAGGCACCATGACAGGTAGAGCAAATATTTGTGTAAAGCGTCACTCCATAGGATTTGTCAAGAACACTCGGTGGTTGAGCAGGTCGCTCTACATTTTTTAAGGAATCGGCAATTTTTGCAATTTGATCTGCACTTAACCTATTCTGAAAGAAAGTCATTTGAGGTTCCGTTGCAATAGCTTTTGTGATCTCTTCTGCAGTTCTCCCTCTTCTGGTAGATACACTTAACTGTCCATGACAGCTCGCACAATTTTGACCATATAGGTAATCACCAGTCTCAGTACCTGGCATAACTCCTGGATGAACAGGACCTTTTTCGCCGTCCGTCTTATTTGCATCACCACTAAGACGCTTTATAGCTTCTGTCTTTGTCGCATCTGCGCAACTAACAACGACTCCAAGAATTAAAAATG
>JAPLFV010000060.1:0-943 GCA_026390495.1 Pseudomonadota bacterium
AGTGCAATACTAATGTTGTTTTTTTCTATATCCGCCTTGGCAAACCAGCCTTGGGAACTTGACCCCAGGCTTGGCATTTCAGAACTGGCCGCAGCCAATTTAAAGGAAAGATATCCAGTGATTTCCGGACCACAGGATTTATCTAAAATCCTCGTGAGCGCTGGACTGAAAGTTCCAACAACAGCTCTTTTTGCTGAATTGGAAAATGGACGTTGGATGATTAGAGGCCAGCAAGCACCTACAGTGGAAGCAGTTCACTTCAATTCTGCGCCTATTTCACTATTACCAAAACTGCGAATCCTAGCATCCAATTGGATTGGTTTAGTTCACACCGACGTCCTACAAATCAAAATCGAACGAGACATTGAAGATTTTTTAATTAAGCGCGGATACCCTGAAGCAAAAGTCAGTTCGACGATGAAAATTGACGATTTAAAGGTAGAATATTCCATGAATTTAGATATTGGAAGTCCGTGTATTATTAGGGGTTTCAAATGGCCAGAGGCTTTGCCTAAGGGTTTTTACCCTAAACTGGACTTAGGTGAGCTCTGTGACGATAGTTTAGTCATCGCCAATTTGGAAGAAATCTCAAAAAAGTTACATGAATCAGGTTGGACTCAATCCAGTCTCGCCTTTGAAAATTTCGATTTTTCTAGCAATCGAACATCTGCCCTTGCAGTTGTTAAGGGAACATTCGGCGAAAACATTGAGTATCAATTCATTGATCAAGCCACAAATAAGATTGGAAGCTATTTGCTGACCTCTGAGGAACTTCAATTGCTGAATCCTCGGCAGACCTCGCCCGATGCCGTGACCTATGAACTTATGACTCAGCTAAAGACCAGAGGGTACATAGATGCCCAAGTTACTGGCCCAGAGGTCTCCCATTTGAACGGAGTTGCAGTGCACAAATTCACTGTAAACCGCGGAGCCCAATACAATA
>JAPLFV010000060.1:970-4971 GCA_026390495.1 Pseudomonadota bacterium
GGTTTAAAGTTTGAAGGTAACGAGTTTTTCTTGGAAGGAACCCTGAGCGGATATATCAAAACAGATTTTGTAGCTACTAAAGTGAATGATGAAGACAATTTTCCTCCATATAACCCAATCGCTGTTGCTGAAGGTATGGACGAGATTAGAACTCTGTATACTAAGGCAGGATTCTGGGATGTTCGAGTCAATGACCGAGTTTCTCAATCGACCACGTCTGAGAAAAAGAGAATGCAAGTGGTCATTGCTATAGAAGAAGGACGACGAAGAATCTTCGATAAAATTGTCTTTGCTGGAAATCAAAATCTAGACGATGAGTCCTTAGAAGAACTTTGGGAGATTGACCAAGGGGATGCCTTTGATCGAGCGGATATTGTTTCTTACCAACAAGCCGTTCGTTCCCTGTACTCAAGCAAAGGATACTATCACGCAACGGTGACGGTCGATCTTAAGGGTGTCCAAACCTCTAGCAATGAAATCCCCATTGTTGCAGAAATAAAAATAGACGAAGGTCCACGTGTAAAATTTGGTGATGTTTTCGTAACTGGACTAGTGAAAGCAGAACAGAAGGTCGTGATTCGAGAACTTCTCTTTGAAACTGGAGATTGGTACGACCCTGAACTTATTAAAGCGTCAAGACGAGCCCTTCTTCGCATTGGCGTCTTTTCATCGGTAACGATAACTCCCCTCGATCCTGCAGCTGTTGCTGATAAAGCCGAGATGTTAGATTGGATCATTGACGTCAGAGAGGCTCCTAGTCGCACGGTTTCATTTGGCCCTGGTTGGAGTAGCTTTTATGGCATGAGATATAATCTAGAAGGATCATTGACCAATCTTGGCGGCACAGGTCGACAATTGTATTCAAGAGGCTCTTTCAACCAAGAGAAATCTCAAAATGCGATTGGAAATAAAACATTGATTGGTAGATCGATCGGTGTTGGTTACCTGGAGCCTCATATTTTTGATTCGCCCATTGACGGCAATGTGTCATTGAGTCAGGCAGCATTTTCTACCGACTATGCATGGTCGTTGACCCGAGGAGGGGAAATCGAACTTTCCCACACGTTGCGAAGTTTACTTCCAGGCTCAAGAATCGGTCTATTCTATGGTCGAAAACTTAACGAGGAAGAGAGCGAAAACTTTGTCAAAGATGCTTTTCTATCTGACACCTTTAGCTCAGGCAGATTTGGTTTGCGATTTATAATCGATCACAGAGATGACATCTCGTGGCCAACCTCGGGATACACCATCAACTCTGAAGTTGCGATGGCTAGATATGAGTTTGGTGGCGACCTCAGGTACACTCGGTGGGAAGTTGGTAACAACCACTATTTCGGTATTTTTGATAACTTGGTTTTTGCCGTCGGATTCAATCTAAGTGCCTATCAAAGCGTAAAACGAAAAAATGACAACGACTTCGACATTCTTCCAGCATCGGAAAGACTTTCATCTGGTGGAGCAGATAGCGTTCGAGGGTTTCGCGAACGAAGCCTTGGACCTATTGTCAGGCGGCCTAACATAACTGAAGGTAACACATGGAATTGCGATTTTACGGATTCACCCACAGGAGGATCACGACGAATCCTGATCAAAACGGAACTTAGATATAAGTGGACCGATTCAATCGCAACTTCGACATTTATCGACTCTGGAAATAGTAGTTTTACTAATGAGGAAGAGATTAAATTCCGCAATGCCTTCAATGACCCAAACTCAGTGGCAAAATCAGTCGGATGCAATAAAGATCCTGTGTTAAGTATTGAGGACAATATTGGATATGAACTCAGCGAGCTGGTTGCACATCCAGGATATCTCTGGACAAAAAATTATAGTTCCTATGGTTTGGCACTTAATTTTTTGACACCAATCGGATCTATCAATCTTGCCTACGGAGTGCCTTGGTATGAGCCCAAGTCAACGCGATGTGAAAATGATGATACTCAATGCATTTCAAGAATCAGGATTAATCGCCTCACAAAAATAAAAGGTGAAATTCACTTCAACGTTGGCGCAAAGTTTTAGGTAGATTAGTCGCTGGCGCGAAACGCCAGCGACGTGTCCTGAAGGGCGTTAGCCCTGAAGGATCTCAGGGCTAAGAGGCTAATCTCTATAAGTATCTTGTATAATTTTATTATCTTCCACGCGCCGCTGCAATGACTACATCGCGAGACAATTGAGCCAGAGAATCTTTGCGACTGAATCCACAACTTCTAACGCCGTTGTTGTTATTTTTCGCACATTCAATCACGTCAGCCTCAGAATCAAGTGCAGCAGAATCTACTAACTTTGTGAGAACAAATCCCGAAGGATCGATTATCTTGATCGTTGAAGGATTAGCATCTAACCTTGCCGCCAAAAAGCTATTGAAGCCAAAACTTACTGGAGCTGTATGGATAAAGATCGGAGATTCCAAGCGAACAACAGGAGCAACCGGTCCGTCATTTTTGATTGCCAAAATACAGTAGCTACCCTGGAAGTCATTATTGCAGTCGATGTTAAACCCTTGCGATGACGTTAATGTAAGACCATTAGATGAATTCGGAGTTATCTGACCAACACCTGCGCGCTGCATATCCCTCAAGGTAGAAAGCACTTCAGAGTAGACTTTCTTTGTTGCAGACGGATAGTTCCCGATGACAGCGTCACCAGATGCAGACTTTGTAGAAGATAATTCTGGATTATGTTGACCACAGCTCACCAATGAGAAAGTCGCTGCAATGATTGAAATTAAGCCTGCTTTTGAAATGACTGCGTTTTTCATAAAAATCCCCTCTATTTACTCGTTTTGTTGTTTGGACCGACCATCGATCCGATAAAGTAGATATTGCAAAACCCCTGCCAAATCAAATGTTTACACATTTGTAAACACTCGTTCATGCCAAAACTGATAGTTAGCAAGACTAAATATTGAGGTCTCCCAGCAAGATCTTAATATTTTGATCGTACCTTTATTGACGAGTGAACTGGTATTAGACATCTGGATGCCGATTCATAAAAATATTGAAACGGCATCAGACGTTTTCGAGGCGTGCATTAACTTGATAGACATTTAGTAGCGAGTCATACACACAATAATCCCTAGTTAATTTTTGCAAACATCATTTATTTTATGACACAAACGTGATCATCAACAAAGCCAATCTCAATCGTCCGGCCAAAATGCTTTTTTAATTCTTGGCACTTCGAATCACTCAGTGACAAAAATCTTGGCAATTGATCCTTAGTCGGATTTTCAATAAAGCAATGGGCTTCACTATCCTTTGCAGAATACCGGACTACAACGTCCTCAACATTTGCTACTTCAAATTTAAAGGAACGAACAGGCTTTTCTTTTTTTTCATCTGTCAGACAAATCTCATCTTTTCCAGCAAAATACTTGGGCCTAGCATTGACCTTACTATCAACATCAAGTTTTATACGTTTAATATATTCATTGCGCATCTCAAACTGGAGGCGAACGTCGACCTTCTCACAAATACCAGCAGAATAACCATCTTCTATTTCTGTTAAACAATTTCTTTCACTCCATTCTCCATTCTTAAACTTGAGCGGATCAACAACGGTCTGACATAAATAAGTGGTGTATGAATTCAATTTCTTCCTTTGAAGACAGTTTATGGTGTCGTCATCTTGTTTTTGCGATTTTGCATAGCCGCAATCAATGTAGATAAAAAACAATATAAACCAGTAAATTAAAACTCTAGTATTCATACTAATTCCTATGAAAGCAAATTTAATCAGACATCGGCGAAGCACTCGAATAAATGATCACACCTTCAACTCAAAGAGTCAACCTTGGCAATTGGTATGTACCAATTTGCGAATTCATCTGAAGGCTCATAACTCTTTTCGAACTTACTCTCTGCCCGTTTCACCCTTGCTGCAAAACTTGCACAAAATTCCCCGCACAATCTGGCTTTATGACCTCTCTAGATCCAAACCTTTGAACAATATGACCTCATTAAGATGAGCCAACACGAAAATGTTTGACAATCAACCCT
>JAPLFV010000055.1:0-11267 GCA_026390495.1 Pseudomonadota bacterium
GATGGATTCCGTAGAAAAAGTCTTTGTGTCCCATGAGACTTGTCTATTGCCGAATCAATAGTGTTCAACCTAAGGACACCCAGTTCCTATAATCTGTTGTTTTCATTGGGGTAATATTTGGCCTGTTTTTTGCTGCATTAAACCCATGAATCTTTAATCCAATTCTTTTTCAGGGGGACCCATTTATGTCAAAACTTATGACCGCTGCTATGTTTGTTGCTTTCGTGTCGAGTTGTAGCAAAACATCGATCAAATCTTCAGACCTAGCTGCAAGTAATTCAAATAGAGGTTCAACTGAAAAATTTTCAGTAGATGAAAAGAAATTGGAATCTGCAATGAAAGTTTTGCTTGAAACGGCGGCTCCATTGGGTAGCGAAGAGGATGGCGAGAAACTAGAGGCAACTTTTATTGGAGAGCGAGCACAAGGAGATACTCTGATAGCTATGCTTAAAGATTACGGTGATGCTCGTGAGTATTCGGATAGTGACGTTTACAAGGTATCTACTCGGTTGTCACAAGAGGAGATTCCAGAAGGAGATGATGCGAGCTCAACCATTGGCTTAGCTCGAAACATCGATGTAGCAGGCTTTGCAGTAGATATTTATAATAAGGAAAATGATAAAACGACGTTGAAGAAGCTTCAAAGTGAAGCTGTAAAGGCGTTGTTTCAAGTCACAGAGTCTGGCGCTTTTGTTGGTGTCGAATCTAGAGGTTGGGATGTTTGCGGTTCCACAATTCCAAGTCTTTTCATCCTGCACCCGGTCAAAAAAGAGATCTTTAGACTTGTTCCTTCCAATACTGAGTGTTGAGATTTTCGTGAAATATTGAAGATCTAATTTTTTGGTTTGAATGTCACTTAGAGAAACGACGTTTAACTCATCTATTGAATGGTGAGCTAAACGTCGTCTACCTTTACAATTTAGGCCTTCAAGGTCCGAATTGTCCCTCAATGCTCTTCGAAGCACTGCTCCCATTCGCGCTGCATATCTTGCGCTTTTTCATGAGTCTCATCTTCCACAGCTTTCACAGCTCCACAATAACTTGCAGCAATAGCATAGCAAGGGATTATGAGTGGGCTCGCAGGCATCCACCCATTTGCACCAAGTCTTTTTTCGCAAGCTCTACTCAAATGCCGGCAAAATCTTCTATTACAATCATCTGGGTCAGTTCCAAGTGTGTAATAGCACCTATCGTGTTCATTACAGGCTTCTCGAAAACTTACAGGTCCCCACGAGTCTCTGACCTGATAAGGATTGTTACTCCAACTTGAGCACCCATCGGGCTTTTTTGCATAGGGGACTTCAGCGTGTTTGAATTTTCCACCACAGGTTATATCAGAGGCATTGCTCGCTTGTGCAACGGTGATTATCGTCAAAGTAGCTCCAGCAATCGTTTTAAAAACAAGCTTGTTTAGTTTATTTAGGTTCATATTGACTCCTTTGTATTTTGAGAAAAATTACAACAATGTTGATTTTAAGACTGTACTGAGATTGCTCTGAGGTGATCACGTTGCAAAAAAGTTCATGGACTCATTCAAAATTGACATCTCTTTGGATGCCTAATTTTTTTGAAAGCTTATAAAGGTAAGCCCGCTCAAGATCGAGAATTCTTGCTGCCTCTGTAATGTTTCCATTTGTTTTAGAAATAATGTACTGAAGATAACTTTTACCGACTTTAGATTGAAACTCATCCCATGTCATCACTCCGACTTGTAGTGACAACTGGTCAATAACTGGAACCTCAGAAATTTTACTCGGATCTTCTATAGGTCGTTTTAATGGACTGGGGAGATCAGAAAGCTCGTCAATGAGATTCGCGGGAGATAAAATAGCTGAGCGTTCGATTATGTTCTTAAGCTCTCGAATATTGCCTGGCCAAGAATAGTCCAAAAGGACATTCATAGCTGATTTCGAAATTGTTTTTTCGGTCAAACCGTTGTCGTTTATGGCAGCTGCTAAAAAAGTGTTTGCTAACAAGGGAATATCGGAAGCTCTGTCTTTGAGAGCCGGAACATGCACGGTCACGACATTGAGCCTGTAATATAAATCGTCTCTAAATTTCCCCAACTGAGTTAGCTTCTTTAAATCCTTGTTGGTAGCAGCAATTAAACGCACATCTGATTTTATCGTGACCTCACCACCGACTCTTGAAAACTCACCACTTTGAAGAACTCTTAGAAGCTTTGCTTGAACGTCCAAATCAAGCTCTCCAACTTCATCTAAAAACAGAGTTCCACCGTGAGCTCTTTCAAAGACCCCCTCTCTTGCCTTTATGGCTCCTGTAAAAGCACCTTTTTCGTGTCCAAACAACTCACTTTCCATCAGTCCGTGAGGAATGGACGCGCAATTTACTTTGACCATCGGTAACTGCGAGCGCTGTGATCCCAAATGGATAGCTTGAGCTACAATTTCTTTACCGGTCCCACTAGGGCCCACAATAAGAACACGGCTCAATGTCGGGGCAATCTTTTCAATGACTCGCCTGAGCTCATCTACTTTAGGGTGGGATCCCAAAAGCAATGATTTTAGCTTGGTTTGAAATTGATCTAAATCCACAGGTGGTGGCCTCAAATGGATGCCGAGTTTAAGACAATAGGATCAAAATGTAAAATGTTTGATCTTTTCGCCTTTTGCCCCAATTTCTGTCATAGCTTTTATACCAATTTCAAGATGTAAATCCACATATTGGCTAGTAACTTTTTTATCACTTTCCTCTGTTTTTACACCTTCTGGGGTCATGGGAACATCAGACACCAATAAAAGAGCTCCTCTCGGAATCTCATTGGCATGTCCAACAGCAAAGATGGTTGCTGTTTCCATATCAATTGCAATGGGTCGTAAAAGTCTCAGCTTTTCCTTAAAAGCTTGGTCATGCTCCCAAACGCGTCGGTTCGTAGTATAAATGACTCCGGTTCGGTACTCCATTCCTGCCTCGACTACTTTGTCAGACACAAATTTATGTAGTTTAAATGAGGGAAGGGCAGGGACTTCTGGTGGCAAGTAGTCATTTGAAGTTCCTTCGCCTCTAATAGCGGCTATAGGTAAAATAAAATGTCCAATGTCAGTGGAATGCCTTAGGCCGCCGCACTTGCCAAGGAACAAGACTCCCTTCGGTCTAACAGCCGTTAGTAAGTCCATAACCATGGCAGCATTTGCTGATCCAATGCCATAATTTATGATAGACAAACCATCGGCATTGGTTGTCATTTGCATCGCGCGATCTAAACCGAATACCTTTGAATTGAATTGGGATGCAAACTTCGTCACGTAATTTGAGAAATTTGTCACCAAAATATATTCCCCAAATTCTTGCAGGGGAGCGCCTGTATACCGAGGTAACCAATTTTTTACGATATCTTCTTTTGTTAACATTTCCGGCTCCTTGACTGAGTTTAAACCTAAGTCACTGCGATGACCAAATTTATATAAATAAATGCAACGTCCCATGCATTTATTGTAAGAGTCTTTGTTTTATCTTCCAAAACTGAAATCGATTATACCAAGTTTTTCGATTTCAAGCCGCTGTTAAGGACTATTTATCTTAAGATTTCGTAAAATTGCATGATTCATTGTTAAAAAGAGATTTTGAGGGGCCAATATTTTGATTTTCGAACCCCTAAGAGTCTGAGAACTGCTCCGTCTGTTCAATTTTGGGTCAACAATTTTATGTAAAGGTTTTAGAGGCATTTTCTGTCTATGTATTTTAGATTAGTCCATATTATACTTGGGATCTGTAAAATCGAGGTAAGTGAATTTCTTCCGTTTGAAATTCCACCGCGAAAGCATATTGTGCCAAATTTTTAGGAAAATACCTGACGAATGACAAAAAAATCATCTAAATCTTCACTGCGGTCACGATTTCAGTTAACTGCAATCCCGACCGAAATATTGCGATTGTCCTCCGGATGGTGGAAACATGCTAACTTTGGTATTCCCGCGTCCCTGTTAAAGACCGCCATAAATCAGTCGGCGTTTATGTCTTTGAGTGATCAAAAGGTTTATTCAATTGTGGGTGATGCCTTTCTAAATGTAGTTGATTCATGGGGCCCGATGTATGGAAAAGTTCTTCAAATTTGGCTTTCTCGGTTAGGCCAAAAAGGATCGGCCATTATTGAAAAATTGCAATTGGACCGAGTCTATGGTGATTGGCCTGCCCTGTCATGGGCAGAGGTACAAAGTTTACTAGATAGGGATTCTCCTCATTGGCGTGATCGGCTTAAGGTTGAGGTCGTTCCACTTGGGGTTGCAAGTTTGAGCCAGGTTCATGCTGCTGAGGATTTTGATGGTCGCAAGTGGGTCGTGAAAATATTAAAGCCCAAGGCAGCCGTCCGGTTGCAGGAAAGTATTCTTGCACTTGAAAGCGCTTTGACAGTTGCTGAGCCTTTTAGTTTGACTCCGGCAGCAAAGCGATTCATCAAAGATATGCGGGGACTTTGTCAGGGGCTAAGACTTGAAATGAGTTTAAGCCACGAGCGACAGACTATGAATCGAGTTCGAGACATGATTGCTTTGAAAAAATCTAAAGTGGTCAAAGTACCGGAAACGATGGCGGAGTTATGCTCTGATCGCGTTATTGTTATGGAGCGATTGGTCGGCACAAAGATTAGCGACATAGTTTCTGGTCGAATTGATATATCGAAAGCCGCTCGGGCAAACTTAGCGAAGTCTGTCCTAAGCGAACTACTCGTCCAAATTTTTGAATGGGGATTGTTTCATGCGGATCCTCATGCAGGCAACATCATGCTGATGGATGATGGAAGTGTCGGGCTGTATGATTGGGGTTTGGCTGGTGAATTGGTCGAAACTGATCGAAAATACATTGCAGGAATTTTGCGCTCTCTTGTAACTTTAGATATTGAAAAACTAATCGATGTATTGCAGCAAATGGCGCTGGAAACTCAAGGGGTGACAATTGATCGGCAAAGGATTGCAGACGAGTTAAAGAAGCTCAGTTCTTTGATCAAGTCTTCAGAAGGTGAGCCTCCTTTGAAGCCGTCGTTTAATGTGTTGATTGAGTCTGCATTTGATGCGGCTGAACGATTACACATTACGTTGCCTAATGGGCTATTGATGATGGCCAAAAGCTTGATGACGATCGAAGGATTGGCAAGGGGAATTGATGAAAATGTTTCTTTTGCTAGAGCGGCCGGCCCTGTTCTTTTTCGAGCTGCAAGGCCAGAATTTTCTGATTTTGTTCAAATGGCAAAGCAGTTGCCAAAATTGGCGGGAAAATGGTTAAAAAAATGAGAAAAATTTGGTTTTTTGGATTCATCCTATTGATGAATTTGCCGTTGTCTTCTGAAGGTTATTCTTGGGATGGCATCGTCATCTTGGGCGACAGTTTGTCGACTGGTGCTGCTAGTCACCCTGATTTGACCTATGACTCTCAATCCTTGTGGTCAGTGGTCAATGGGGAAAAAGTGATGACGGCCGAGCGCAAATTTTTGTCGCAGGAATTTAAAGATAAGATTTTAGAAGACACACTGGTTGCACCTGTAAGGCTATGGCCGTCACGTCGGGAAAATGATGGAGCATCCCAATGGTTGTGGCTGCATATGATACAGGCTTTGTCGAGGTCCGCTTTAGACACGGAGCAATTTAGCTACGGTTATCTTTTTGCTCGAGGCATGGGAATTGAAGCAAGTAAAATCTGGATAGGCGGTGATAATGGGACACGCTCGGATAGCTCAGTAAAGCACATTGATCGAATGTTGGTCAAAGGGCAAGGACGTATACCTACTAAAGTGATGCTGTTATACACGGGCAATGATTTGTGCGCTCAAACTTGGGATCTAACAACACCCCCAGAAATTTATGGACAGGAGCTCTATAAAGGGCTTGAGTATCTTGCCTTGCGAGGTAGAAATGACGAAAACGAGAGTTCCACAATATTGATACCAGCATTTTTGCCTTTATCTACCTTGTTGCACCGGGAGTCGATTTTAAAAAAAGAAATCAATTTTTATGGAGCTAAATCTACTTGTCAGGAAGCTCGCAAGAATTTGTTTTCGCGATCTGTCGAAAGCGAAATGCAAGCTTCCGGAGAACAAAATTCTATGAAATGGATGTTTTCTAAAGTGATGCCACCAAATCCCGTGGCCCTTTGCCCCTCAGTTTTTAGCCCTACAAATGATCCGAATGAAAGGATCGGCCAGGTTGCAAACCGAGTTCGTGCCTATCGCGATCAGCAAGAAATGATTGTCAAAAAGTTTAATGACAATGCAGCTGCTGGAAAATTTCCAAATGTTCGAATATCGGCGCGATATTTGAATCGAACCTCTGAAGTTATTATTGAAGGTGTCGATGTTAGCGATGATTGCTTTCATCTCTCTTTAAAAGGACATGAGAAGGTCGCAAAAACGTTAATGGACGAATTCACAAGTAAATAGCTATGAGTGGAGTGGTTTGTAATCATGTCAAAAAAAATGATTTTAACGTTGATGGCGCTTTGTTTAGTGATTATTTTAGGGTTTGCCTTGAAGCAGAAATTTTTGACTGACTCAAGTCCCTTGAACCGCTCTATTGAGGAACCACAGTCAAAGGAACTGATTTCTCCCGCTAATAACGGTATAGATTCTAATTTAAATCGCGAATCTACCGATGGGCAAACTGCTGGGACCAGCCAAAGTAGTCCAACTGACATAGTGAAGCCAGGTTCAAGCGTCGCTGGAAATGAAGGATCAGATACTGGAGTTGAATCAGTCCAAAAGAATATTGGCGACACCTCGATAGAAAAAAATGAAAAAAATGAAAAAAATGATGGTTCTACAAAAGGCGCTGACTCTCCAAATAGTTCCTCCGATAAGATGGCGAACGAAGGCGCTCCCGCAGCAAAAATTGAGAGCGATTTCAAAGCATCTCCAGGTGAAGGTAGCTGTGAGGAACAATGGTTGCGACTTCAGAAGACAATGAAGTCCCAGTCTGAGTTAGTATATATGAGCAATTTTAACGTTCAAAAACCCTTAGCACCTGAGATTCCTGTTAATCAAGTGGAGACGATTGTCAAAAGTGACGGGAATTCTATTAAACGAAAGGTTGTTTTTGAATCCGATCACCCAACCGCTTCACTCGTTTTTTCAACAATGGAACTGAGTGAGTCAGTTTCTACGATCAAATCGGACTTTTTGGAAACGTGCAAGGCAGGTAAACAACGTGCGGTTTTGATCGCTGGATTTGTTCTATCAAACGCCAAAGTGGTAGATGTTTCAGACGAGACTATTCAAGTTGGTGCAGGAAATTTCAAGGCCCATCGTTTTAAGATGGAAGGAACAATACAGGTAGGTAAGAGAAAACTTAAAGTTCCTGCAATTGTATGGATGGCTAGAACCAAGCCTGGACTTGTTTTAAAGCAAACTATAAAATTTTCTACAAATGCCTTTCCGGACCACGGCTCAATTACCATTTCTAGCCAACTGGCTGGCACAAAGGGTGTTTTCTAGCGACTTATTGAGGCTTTTTCTCAGAAGAGAGTTGTCATTTGAGACTATTGGAGAGAGGTTCGATGCCTGTTGAGGTGACTCGGCAATTTTTTAATCTTAAATGTCAGTGAGGCGAATAACCTTTTTTTGTTCCCCGTCTCCGATCGATCGGAAATTACTCAGTCGTCTGATTGTGCGCTAATTGATACAACCCTTCTAATTTTCTCAAAATAAATTGTATTTGGCTGCAGCCTTTTGCTATTCTAGGGAAAGCAGATAATTTTTAATTTAATTTAAGAGGTACTGAAGTGGCACCTATGCTTATTTCTAGATGCAAAAATGTAATCATTATGGTCATGTTGCAAGCCGCAATGTTTGGATGTAAGGCTCGGCAAAGTGGATCAACTGTAAAGGAGCTTAGCTCTGACAGCAAAATTTTAATTATTGCTAGTGGCGGTTGGATGTCATGTGCAAAAGGCGCTGGTCTTGGGACAACACCGGTCAAAAGTTGGATTTATGATTCTCTAATGGGCGTTGTTAACGACATTCAGAGAATATCAAATGCCCGAGTGGAGTATCTAATTTCCTGTCTCGGATTGAGATCTCCGACTGGATCCTTAGCTCCTCTTTGGTATTCGACTAATGCAAGCAGCGGGGCATTTAGGACGCGTGCAAAGGATTTTCCAAATGTTGTTGCAGAGTATATCAATCGTCGTAAACCAGATAAAGTTTACCTCATTGGCCATTCATACGGTGGTTGGGTTATTTCAAACGCGCTTCAAAAGGGCGATTTTTCTGCAAATGCAGCATTTGGACTTGATTTTATTGACGCACAAAAATGTGTGGTTCTAGATGGACTGGACGGTGATTATGGTGCCGGTTGTCGAGAGTCGCCAGATTTTGATTATTCGCTGATATTAAGTAAGCTAGATTCTGGTTTTTATAATTACTGGCAGAAAAAAGGCCCGATTCACTCAGCCCCAGTCACCTCGGTGACCGGAAGTAAGCTAAAGAATATTGACTGGGTTGTATCCCATCCGCGACTCACCGATCCGAATCTTTCTCATAGATTTATTGGCTTCGATAGCAATTTGTGGCAATCCCTTTGTGTTGAGATTGCCTCTAATATTGGGGCTGATGGATCTAGTTGTAGAAAGATCGAAACTGATGAGCGTGGACATGCAGTAGGGTCAAGTAGTGGCGGACTCTCTGTCGATCAAAATGTAAATTCTAACCGGCAAGATCCAATTGATGATCCAAGTAGTTCAGAGGGTGCGTCTCACATTATTTGTGAAAAGGTGACTGATGAAGGAATACCATGGAACGTTGAAGTTAGAGATGGTGACGGAGATAGCGAGTTTGTGCTGACTGCGACTCGTGGAACAGAGCAGCTGTATGGCAAATCTTCAAACGAGATGACGCTGTTTCGAAGCATTGGTGATGGTGGAGTTCAGTTCCGTAGTGCAAAAGGTACAATTTCTCTTGATTTAGGTTCGGGGACTCTTCCTGTTGAAGGTCGATTTGTTGCCGAGAGATTTAAACGAGATGTTGGTCAATTGAAGTGCCGTTCCGCGCTGTCAAAACCTTTGGTAAGCTCCGTAAATAATGGTCAATCCTCAAATATTCAATCTTCTGATAAACGCTGCACTAAGGTGACTGCCGATGGAATTAGCTGGAATATCTCGCTAAAGGATCTTGGTGGTGGCCAACACGAACTGACAGCGTCGAGAGGAAATGAAAGATTGTATGGTAGCAATGTTGATGGCGGAATATTGAGTTTGAACCATCAACGTGAGCAAAATGGTGACCTTTATATCAGCAACAAAGGTACTGTCTGGTTGAGAATACCTGATTCGGGATTGGGTCGGTTTTCGACTGAGCGATTTGGATTTAATGTGACTGACTTGAACTGCAGTAAATAAAGAGTCTAGTCTGCATTCAAGCCGAGGCGTTTTGTTGGAAATCCAATCGTTACTTACATTGTTGATCGACGTAAGCGTCAAAAGCAGGATCCGCACCAACAGATTTCCTTAATATTTTGCCTTGTCGGTTTACAAAGATAAATGTTGGAGTTCCGCTGACACTTGGTAAGCCAAACATGCTACTGAATGAGTTCATACCCTGTTTATGGCCGTAAGAGTTTTTGCTAACAAACGTAGTTTTACCAATGGTTGATGTCCAAGCTGAAAGTTGGGACGATCCCATGGCGGTGATTGAACGACATTTGCCCTTTCCAGAATAAATAGCTTGACGCGATGTGCTGCTGTTAAATGATCTTGCATGGGTTACGCAATAACCACAACCAGGTGCAGAAAAATCAACAACCAGGAATTCAGTATCAAAGACAGAATCAATTGAAACTTCGCTGCCATTTGACGAGACAATGATGCCTCGGACAGACCCACCAAGTGGCTCTAGTCCAGATTGGGGTGATGGCGAAGGACTGGGGTTTTCTGGTTGTGTGTTTGGAGTGGGGGTTGGCAAATTCTCCGCTGACAGTGTTTCCGGCATATAGGCCGCTTTTCCTGCTTCCGTGATTGATAATTGCAAGCCAATGTTTAGCTGACCTGATTCAAGCTCGCTGGATAAGACTCTTTTGGGAGACTTGGTTGAGTAATATTCTTTAAGTTCGCCCGAGGAATCTTGTTCACCTAATGAAAAGGTAATGGAATAGTTACAGTTTCTCACTAGCTTCTGTGCCAGCGAATTGTCACTGAATGACTTTACTTGGTTGATACTTGTGCCGTTAACACAGTTAGATTCGCTGTCTGCCTTTACGATCAATTTATAGGAATTTACAGCGGCATTGCCACTTGTCGGTTTAAATTGGTTAGACCCAGGAAGCTTCATGTTGATCGTAGAAAGTTTGGACCCATTGCCTCCACCGCTTTGTGAGGATATTGGAGCTTGACACGATGCGAAAGAAACAATCGCCACCAAGCCAATGCTTAAAGATTTTAAGTTTTGAAGAGTTTTCATGTAATCTCCTATCCTCTACTGGGTCAAGAATCTGCAATCAGTCACAATACTTCTTTCACTTTCTCAACAACCTCTTGTGCTGCACCTTCTTCATTCAATATGATCGCTGTGCCGTCTGGCTTTAGAATGACGTACATTCCAAAAAACTGTGTATCGTCTCTTCTTACTTCGTTTAGAACCGTTAGGTTGTGATCCACGACATAGGCAGCATTTTTTGCATATTTACTTGTAAAGCCTTTGTAATCCTCAGGCTTATATTCACCAATTTGATTTGGGAAAACCACATAGCGACCTACTCCTGTAAGTCCCAAAAAGCCAGCTTGGACCGCTGGGCTTTCTTCTTTGCAAGATATGCATGTGACGCCGCTAAATTGAAAAACCGAAACTTTTTTGCCGTTTGTAGATGCAATTGTTTTCAAGGTTGAAAGCTTTTCGCCTAGATATACTTTTGCGGTTGAAGACTGGAGCAATGAGAATTTTGCTTCAGCTGTATCATCTTTGCTTACAGCTGGTTCTTTAGTCTTATTGGGCTTTGGATCCGATGATGTTTTTGCGCCTTGGTTACATGCAGACAAGAGCAGGGAATAGCTCACCAATACGACGGACATCATTAGCACAGTGTTGGATTTCATAGATACCTCCAGGAGCAACCTCACAATCTAACTTCATATATACCAAGAGATGCAATCCTCGAGCCAAAAGGGCCTAGGGTATAGGCCTATGAAATGGTAGGGTTTATTGAGATAACAGGACTGTCAAACTATCAGACAGTGTCGGGATTATAGACATTGGGTCCCCCAGGTTTCGGGAAGCCAATTTGACTCCATCTCTCAATTGACGGGTTCGTTGCCAACTGTAATAATCCTGCTAA
>JAPLFV010000055.1:11302-12575 GCA_026390495.1 Pseudomonadota bacterium
GCTGGAGTCGTGTTCGACTTTTAGAAAACGGCTATAGCGTTGCTAGAAGTGTCTATTAAATCTGTATCGGGAGGCGACTAGTATGAAGAGGTCACTATTTTTTTGGATCGGTTGCGCAACGTTACTGAGTACAAACTGCAAAACAAATAATGCAAATTTGAAAGATCGAAACCAAGATTTCGCAGCCACCAATGATCAGTTTGAAAATGACCCATATGGGTTGAATGATATTAAGAATTTTGCAATTGATTTTGATTCTTTAGCAAAAGCAGAGTGGGAAGGTGATGTTGACTCTGGGATTACTGGAAAGTGGTCCAAAAGTTTAAAACAGTTAAAAGATTCGGATTTTGCGAAAATGAAGTCTATTTTTTGTGGAACCGACGCCGGCTGTGACGATTTTGATAAAACTTATGCTTTGTTTTTTGCAAATTCTGCTTTGCCTTCTCCAGAGAATCCTAGTCCAGAAGCCAATTGGGTCGGAGATCAAATGTTCACGAAAGCAATTAACGCTAAAGGTGAGCACGTTCGAGTCAGGCCATACATTCGAGCGATACCATATGATCCTTATAATGAAGCCAATCCTCAAAAATCAGCTAGTCGGCTTAAGGAAGTTATGCGTCCGGGTGATATTATAGTTTTTTGGCATCCTGAAATGAATGATTTCGGAGAGATGGTCCGTCGAGGAGATGCAGAGTATGCTATGAAAGAAATGGTTAAATTCAGATCAACGCACGCAGGATTGGCTTGGTATGATGGAGACAAAATATGGTCGGTCAATTCACCTCAAGCATACCATAAGGGGTGGTTCGATGAAACTTCGAAGTATCCATTTCATATATTTAGAATCGTTCCAAATTCAAAGGGATCCGTTAAGTTTTCGATTCCGGATAGGGACTTAAATAAGAAAATCTCCACCGTCAATTATGGATGCTCAAAGCCTCCTTGCAGCTATACAAAACGAGATGCCATTGCCGAATATTTTAGTTTATATGCTCTTGGCATGAGTAATTATTTTGATTTTCCAGGCGATTATAATGGCGGTGATCCTCTTAATTTGTTTCATACCTCACTCATAGATTCCTATCACAAGACTTGGACCTCCGATAATTTTTTACCTGGTATGGATGGCATTCGGTTTACAGGTGGTGAGTATACGAGCGTGCGAGGTAGCGAACAAAATATGGCACAAATCTACTGTGCAGAATTTGTTTGGATGGCCGGTTCAATGGCATTGTCAAAGAAACTACCTACAGATTTTTCCGCAACTGAATTT
>JAPLFV010000324.1 GCA_026390495.1 Pseudomonadota bacterium
TATTAAATTGCTCGGCAATATCTGCCTTCCCTTTAATACCATTCGGGAAAAGGTCCTCAGGGGATAAGAATGCAACCTATACTTCCTATGAATATGTTTACGAATATTCAATCAAATTGGCTTGGGAACAAATTTGATTCGTCAAATGTATTTTCTTACCTAGGCAAACCGCTTGAAGCTTTTCTCAATGATTTGCTTACCGACCTTGGCGTAGTAGATTCTCCGGTCATTCATGGGAATGTTCACCCATCAACATTTATTAACGGTCGCGTTTTTATCGCAGAAGGCGCCAAAGTCGAGCCCACTGCCTTTATTGAAGGGCCATGCATCATTGGTCCTGGAAGCGAGATTAGACACGGCGCATATATTCGCGGCTGTGTCTTTGTTGGCGCCAATGCGGTCGTCGGTCATACAACAGAAGTCAAAGGCAGCATTTTCCTCGATAAAGCGAAAGCCGGTCACTTTGCCTATGTTGGTGACTCGATATTGGGTCAAAATGTGAATCTTGGAGCGGGAACTAAATTAGCAAACCTAAAATTGAAGAATAATGAAGTATTTTTCTTAGATCCGGTGACAAATAAAAAAGTTGGATCGGGTCTTCGAAAGTTTAGTGCCGTCTTGGGAGACAACGCTCAAACAGGTTGCAATTCCGTTTTGTCACCAGGAACCCTCCTTTTTCCAGGCACTATGGTTATGTCCTGTGTACATTATCGTGGAACCTTGAAAGAAGGCATGGCCAAGTAGAACATTTTTTTTGGCCACTTGGTCAATCCTTCTTGCCAATTTCCAAAAAATTCTTTACGATTTCCTCAATACTAAGAATTAATGTTTTTATCTTAAATGTCTTGTGACGCACCACGGTCGGTGCGAAACATATTTCGGCGTGTTTCAGCACGCTCACAGAAGCAAGGAGGCTTTATGAGGACGAAGGCGTTTCAGAGTCTAGGGATTAAAGTTGGGTACCTGAATCGAATCCTAACTGCGGGGATTTTGACGACCTCCGTTGCTGGGTCGGCTTTTGGAGCCAGCTATATCGTCAAGGTTAAAGAGAATCGTGGAAATTTTCAGGCATTTGCCTCCCAGAAGTCACTTGCCGGCGGAAGCATTGTAGATCAGCATGAGAACGGCAACATTGTTCTCGTAAATTTTGATCACAAATCAATAGCCGATGAAGCGGCAACCCTTGCAAGTCTTTATGCAAATCCAGATGTCGAGTATGTCGTAGAAAACAGAAAAGTACACGCATTGGCGATGCCCAACGATCCAGACACATCAAAACAATGGTCATTGGCGAAAGTCAAAGCATCAGAAG
This sequence comes from Pseudomonadota bacterium, assembly GCA_026390495.1. Taxonomy (GTDB): domain Bacteria; phylum Bdellovibrionota_B; class Oligoflexia; order Oligoflexales; family RGVZ01; genus CAMDKS01. The sequence continues at coordinate 1,313 of JAPLFV010000324.1, forward strand.
CATGGTCAAAAGGCGTGGGCAGCCGCAGCGTCGTAGTTGCAGTTATTGACACCGGCGTGGACTATAAACACCCGGACATTGCTGCTAATATTTGGACCAACAGCAAAGAAATCGCTGGCAACGGCGTCGATGACGATAAAAATGGCTATGTTGATGACGTCAATGGTTTTGACTTTAACAAAAATGATGCTGACCCAATGGATGAAGTTGGCACACAAAATCCAGGTCACGGTACACATTGCGCAGGAATCATGGGTGCAGTTGGTAACAACGGCACTGGTATTTCTGGAATGTCCCAACAGTTATCAATCATGCCAGTCAGGTTCCTAGGCGCTGACGGATCGGGCGATCTGATGGGTGCAGTTAAGTCAATTGATTATGCTACAAATAACGGTGCCCGCGTTATCAGTGCAAGTTGGGGTGGCCCAATGTCTGCGTCGCAGGTGCAGCCTATTACTGAAGCGATCAGCAGAGCTAATGATAAAGGTGTTATGTTTATTGCTGCTGCCGCGAATGACGGCAAAAACAATGACGTCACTGAAATGTACCCAGCAAACACTCCTTTGCCAAATGTCATCACTGTGGCTGCGTCAACCACAACAGATACCAAAGCTTCGTTCTCCAATTTTGGATTGGCAAAAGTTCACGTAGCTGCGCCAGGAGTTGACATCTGGAGCACTATCCCAAGTAACCAGTATCGAAATCTTTCAGGTACTTCTATGGCGACTCCTTTAGTGTCTGGACTTGTTGGTCTGATGCTATCTCATGACTCAACATTGACTGGCCCCCAAACTAAGGCACTTCTCCAAGCCTCGGGCACCAAAGTAGCTATTGAAACTGCTTGCGAGTGCCGAGTTGACGCTGAATCAGTGGTCAATCGAGTCCTTGATAGAGGACTAACACTTGTTCCTCAGGCCATCACGATCAATCCTAACCAGACTCAGCAATTTTCAGCCTTTGGCGGTAGTGGCGGATATAAATTTGCAAGTTCAGCTGATTCTATTGCTACAATCGACGACAACGGTCTTTTGACAGCAAAAGCAACTGGAGAGCTTGAAGTTACAGTTACTGATTCTAAAGGCGCAAATAATACGTCTCTAAGACTCAGAGTTGTTGAAGCAGGAAGCGGCGGCGGCGGCGGCGGCGGCGGTGGAGGCACACCAACTGAATGTCCTTTGGACCCACAAATGTGCGAAGCAATTTGTCAGATTATGCCAACATTGCCTTGGTGTAATTAATTCCCAACAGGGAAAAATTCGCAATTGAATGAAAATCTTCCGAATTTTGCCAGGCATCCATTCACGTGAATGGATGCCTTTTTTTTATTTCAAATAACTTTAACAACTTGAGTTGAATTGAATCGCTGGTTGCGTAAAACTATAAATAATGGTCGAATCAAATCGAGTTTCACTGATTCAATTGGCGACCTCAATCCCATTCATTATTTATAAGGAAACGGTGCAATATGCTTTACGAAATTACCCTACCTCAATTCAAAAAAACGCTTTTGAATCTTTCAAAAATATTAGACAAAGCAAATGCCCATGCACAGGTCAAAAAATTTGACTTTACAGTACTTCTCAATGCCAGACTTGCGCCAGACCAGTTTCCCCTAGTTCGCCAAATTCAAATCGCTTGTGACACCGCTAAACTAGGTGCAGCGCGTCTCTCGGGTAAAGATGCACCAACTCATGATGATCAAGAGAAAACTTTTGAAGACGTTCAAAAAAGAATCAAAGAAACTATTAACTATCTAGAAACAATATCCGCCAAGGATTTTGCGCAAAGTGAAACGAAAAGAATCACCCAACCTCGCTGGGAAGGAAAATATCTAACCGGGTTCGATTACGTCAATGAACATGTCCTTCCTAATCTTTACTTTCATGTCACGACGGCTTATTCGATACTTCGGCACAACGGCGTTGATATTGGTAAAAAAGATTATTTGGGTGAGTTACCTTTTAAAAACTGAAACTGTGGTCTCTTCGTGGCAATCAAGAAAATAGATTACATCGTTACTGATGAGTACGAAGGCAAACGAATCGACTCAGCGGTCGTTATGCTTAGTGAAAAATCTAGGTCCATTGTCAGAGGCATGTTTGACAATGACTGTGTCTCTATAGACGGTTCCATTTGCAATGACTCCGGAGTCATTCTCCAAAAGGACTCAACAGTTTCTCTGAGATTCGATCCAGAAACAAAATATAAAGAAAAGAAGCTTAAAAGCACTTCAAAATCCTTTAAGCTTATTTTTCAAGATAGAGATATCGTTGTCATCGATAAAATGCCTGGGTTCTTGTCATCTCCATCCAATGGCTATGAAAAGAACACGATATTAGACGCAGTATCGCATTTCATCAACGCCGGGCAAAAACGAGCATCACCAGCTTTACTCATTCATAGATTAGACCGCCAAACTTCTGGTGTTTTAATTTTTGCAAAAAACTCAAAAGCAGCTGAAAGAATTAAAAGTCAGTTTGAAGACAGGAAACCACAACGAAAATACATGGCCATTGTTGCAGGCCATTTAAAGCAACAAAAAGGGACCGTTCAATCTCATTTACTAACTGATAAAAATCTCAATCAGGTCTCCGTCGAAGCAGGGCAAGGAGGCAAAATTGCCATTACCCATTTCACAACCATAGCGGTTGGACCTGGCTACACGGTCTTGGAAGTGACACTAGAGACTGGACGGCGCAATCAAATCAGAGTGCATATGAGTGATTTGGGACATCCAGTCCTAGGAGATGATCGTTACAGTCCTGACATTGCAAAATCAAAACTTTGGCCTTTCAAAAGACTAGCTCTTCATGCAGCCACGTTATCTATTAAACATCCAGAATCAGGCGAAATTATGAATTTTTCGTCACCGTTGCCAACAGAGTTTTTGCCTTTTATTAAACAAAAATTGTAATCATTCAGCGATAGAAACTGCGTTTCAAACATTTTGATTTGCTAGCAAAATTTGCAGAATCAAAAGTAGGCTCAAGGAGGCCCCAAACGGTGCCCCCATTCGATATCTTACAACGCAAAGCGGTTTGGGTCCTTTGCATGGTCAGCACTAACTTCTACGGAAGGAACAAACCTTTTATTTTTTCCATCGTAAATTTTTACCATCCCAGCCTCAAAATTATAGACCCATCCATATAAGTGGATGCGGCCCGCTCTTAAACCAGCTGACACCGACGGATGCGTCCTCAAATTATCGGCTTGAACTAAAATATTGTCTTCAACAACATCATTTAATGTAAAGTCACCATTTTTTTGATCTAGCCTTCGCTTCGTCGCGTGGGCGTGGCCAATCCATTTCTTGACACAAGGCAATGGATCCAAGTTAACTTTACCTGCAACTGCGGCCATGGCACCGCAATGGGAATGCCCACAGATGACAACATTCGTTACGCCTAATCCTTCGATGGCAAACTCAATCGCAGCCTCTTCTCCTCCACCTGATGCGCCGTATGGTGGTACAATATTCCCAGCATTTCGAACCACAAAGAGTTCGCCCGGTTTTGTTTGCGTCAGCAGATTCGGGTCAATGCGTGAGTCCGAGCAAGTAATCATCAGCGTGTGCGGTTTTTGACCTTGTGAAAGGGTTTCAAACATCTCTTGATGCTCGGGAAAAACATTTGCTGAAAACTCTCGTAACCCAGGTAATAAATTCTTCATGGTTCGTCTCCTTATAATTTTTCATCTAAACACTTGTTGTTCTTAATGTCCGATTCTCGGTCATTTCGACGTATTCTAAAAATAGATATTAGCGACGCTATAATTCTCTTAAATAGAATAAGCTTTGCGGCTGATGCGTTAGAAACAATTCCATCAAAAACTTAATAAAATTATTTACTTAACCTTCGTATACCAACCCTAGGCAGCCAAAGTTGGAAAGCAAACTTACCAAAAAAGGCACTATCTTAAATTATCTATAGAAAAATTAATAAAGTTTATATAGAACTCAGACAATATTTTAAGAAAGTATTAGATTATGACGACCTCATTGCAACAAAACAGTAACTCAGACACCTCCACAAAGCCGCTTCTTAAGCCTGGCTTTCTTTCTCTGAGCAGACACGAATGGGCAGATCTGTCGATCAGCTTGGGTATTCCAGCCTATCGAGGTTCTCAGATTGCCGATTGGATTTTTAAAAAGTTTGCGACCTCTGTTGACGCTATGACGAACCTGAATAGGGATTTGAAACAACATTTGTCAGATCATCTTGATTGGAAGATTCCAGAATGTGTCAGCGAACTGCAGTCTGACGATGGTTCTACAAAGTTATTATTGAAGACCGCTGCGGGGCAATTTATTGAATCCGTTATTTTGCGATATGAAAACCGAGTGACTCTGTGCGTCTCAAGCCAAGTCGGCTGCAAGATGGCCTGCAGTTTTTGTCAGACCGGCAAACTTGGTTTTTTTCGCAATCTTTCAACTCATGAGATTTTAGCGCAATTTGTTTTCGCACAACGAATATTGAATGCCGAAGGACGAAGGCTCAGCCACGTTGTATTTATGGGCATGGGCGAACCTTTGGACAATTATGCTAACGTCGTTAAATCGGTCAAAATACTGACTTCGCCTGATGGATACGGCCTCTCAAATCGTCACGTCACTATCTCAACTTCCGGTGTTGTTCCAAAAATAGCGGAACTAGCTAACGATGTAAAATGTGCATTGGCAATTTCATTGCACGCCTCGCGTAATGATTTAAGGGATGAATTGATGCCGATTAATAGGAAGTGGCCCCTTGAACAGCTCAAGGACAGTTTGATTCAATATCAGCAAACAACGGGGCAAAAAATCACATTAGAATATATTTTAATTAAAGACAAAACGTCTGGAATTCGAGAAGCCAAAGAATTGGTAAAATTCATTCATGGTCTTCAAGCCAAGGTCAACTTAATCCCATTTAATAGCCATCCAGGACTTCCATATGATCGGCCATCTGCCGACGAAATCAGAGCCTTTCAAGAATATTTGGCAGAGCGAAGTATTGCCTCGCCAGTCAGATATAGTAAGGGCTTAGATGTTAGTGCTGCTTGTGGTCAGTTAGCTGCTAAAACAATTCACAGCGTGGATGCAGCACCCGAGCGTAAGCGAGTTATAGGAATTGAGCCGAGTCTAACCTAAAATATGTGATAGGATCCGAAGGTTCTATATTGTATTGTATAGACCTTAGAGCCAGTTAGGACGCAATTACCATGACACAATCTTGGCTATTCATACCACATGATAATCAAAATAGAAAATTTCGGGCGCCCCGACTGGCCTGCCCTGGCAAAGTGCAATTAGTTTTTTCATTAGATTCAATATCCATCACTTGGCCTCTAACGTTAGTTAACGTTTCAACGACCGGATTTCTGGCCTGTCTAGAACCACAACCCGGACAACCTCCTACAGAGGTAAAATCCAACGCAGAAGACCTATTAAAAATATTGGACGCGGAATCTAGTTTTGAGGCCGTATTGTTTGATATAAAATCTCTCTATTCACCTAGTCAAATGATTGTAGAGTGGATTAGGGCTGAGTGGTTGCAAGAGAATCTGTACCTTGCCTTTTCAATTAAAGAATCGGACGATATATATCTTAACTTTGCAAAAAACATTTCGACGAGCGCCCTTCATGAATCAGGAAACTAAACAAAGAAAGGCCGTCGCAAACTTAGATAGTATGCGAAGGGTTTTTTCGATACCTGAGAATGCTGACTCGACGTTAAGTCGCATTGAAGAGGAAATTTCTAAGAATCTGCTTGGATTTTTACGCAATAACATCGTGGCTGGAGAAATGGAGCCAGAGGATTTAGAAAAGGATTTCCAAAATATTAAAATCCCTGATGACCCGATGTTTGTATCTCAGCATGCGGAATTTTTGCTTGAGAAAGTTGTAAAGCAGTCAGTCCATACTGCATCTCCGAGTTTTATTGGCCACATGACGTCTAGTATGCCCTACTTCATGCTACCTCTAGCTAAGATCATGATTGCCCTTAATCAAAACACTGTCAAAATAGAAACGTCCAAGGCCTTTACACCTTTGGAAGCCCTGGTTATTGGGATGCTCCACAGGCTCGTGTTTCAGAACGATGACGATTTTTATCGAAAATGGACTCATAATCATGAACATGCTTTTGGAGTCTTCACAAGCGGAGGAACAACGGCCAACATGACTGGCCTTTGGGTCGCTCGAAATCGCTTATTAACTCCTAAGGGGTCATTTAAATCTGTGGGAGAAGATGGTCTGCATCTTGGATTAAAGGTTCATGACCTAAACGGACTGGCGATCTTAGTTTCAAAGCGAGGTCATTACAGCTTGAAAAAAGCTGCTGACATCTTAGGAATTGGCCGATCAAACCTCATTGCGATAGAAACTGACCAACTACAAAAGTGTAAAATAGACAAATTAAAAGCAACAATATCCAAGTTAAAGCAAGAAAAAATCGGAATAATTTCTATCGTTGGCATCGCCGGCACCACCGAGACTGGAAGCGTTGATCCTTTGAGTGAAATGGCTAAAATTGCAAAGGATGAGGGCATACATTTCCATGTTGATGGAGCCTGGGGTGCGCCAACATTGTTCTCTGACAAACATCAGCATTTACTTAAGGGCATAGAATTGGCCGACAGTGTCGTCATCGATGCGCACAAACAGCTTTACGTACCAATGGGTGCAGGCATGTGCTTGTTTAGAGATGTCACTGCCCTTGATTGTATCCAGACCAATGCTCAGTACATCATCCGCAAAGGCTCTAGAGATCTAGGAAAACACACTCTCGAAGGGTCCAGGCCAGGCATGGCCATGCTGGTTCACTCCGGACTTCAGGTGCTTGGTAAAAAGGGATATGAGCTCTTGATCGATTTAGGAATCGCAAAAGCGCAGCAGTTCGCGAAACTGATTCAATCCAATGATAACTTTGAGCTTACCTCTGCCCCTGAGCTAAACCTTTTGACCTATCGCTATCGCCCAAGCGAGCTTAAGGTTCATTTACAATCCAGCAATTCACCCATAGAAAAAATTATTGCCATCAATATGCTGTTAAATGAATTGACCGTAAATATTCAAAAAACACAACGAGACAGAGGCAAAACCTTTGTTTCTCGGACTAGTTTTGAGATGCCGCTTTACGATCAGCAAATCCTAACAGTCTTTCGTTGCGTACTTGCTAATCCCCTGACAACGCGGCAGATATTAGCCGACATTCTGTTAGAGCAAGAAATGATTGCCAAGGATGAGATGTTAAAAATGGATTTCCAAACAAAAATAAATGAGGTTTCAAAAAGGTATCACTGAAGTCATGAACTTCTGTGAATATTGGCCAAGCAGTGTTTTCGGCCTAAACAGAGAATCTATATTGGTATTTCAGGGCAAAAATCAAAAGAATATTATTGTCCTAGCCAAACATCAAAAATCAAAAATCAATCAACAACTCTAAAACTTGGCCTCTTCCAAAACAACAGCATAGTCTAGTTTGAAAGAGGCCTTAGTACTATTTCTTGTTTGAAACGGTCAATCCCTTGGCAATCTCAGTTGCTTTTGCAGAACAAGTTGGATGCCCAAAACCGCCTGCTGACTTGCCAGATTCTGATATGTCATGAATCATATTATCGTCACCAGCACTGCTGATTCCACCAGGGATTTTATCTAACCCCAATTCAGCACGAATTCTCCAAGCAATGATATGATCGGCGCAACTGGAATCACCACTTACGCCAAGCCCGCCAACAACGTTGGTGCTTCCTGATTTATAGAGACCGAGTCCGCCCCCAAAAACATTGACGCCACCAATTCTATTTCCCATCAATGCATCTGATGAGGTACCCCAATTTGAGGAGTTGCCGACATAAGCTACTTGACCATTGACTGGATTACTTTCCTGCAATCCAAATAAACTTGCGCCTGGCTGCACTGCAGAAAACAAATTTGCCGTAGAAAGGGCTAACTTGTTATTTGAAAATGCATTCGCGGTACTAGCTTTCTGAGCAGATATGACTCGACTACCGGGCCATGCATCTCCCACCTTCGCGACCGCACACACAGTTCCATCACGGTGAACGATTGTCGCCCACATCATATTTGGAGAGAAAATACCTCCATTATCCATAGCCACGACTTTGGTCAGCGCGGAACTTAATAATTTAAAAGAAGGCAAATCAGAGCAAACTTTTGCTCCAAAACCTTTAGCAGAAAATCCTAAAGTAAATGCACTCGCAACCATCAACGCACCGTAAGTTCTCATAGTCATGTACAGGAGCCTCCAAGGAATAAATGAATAAAAAAAAACAGGCCGCACAGAGGCGGCCTTATTTCAAAAAATGACGCCTTAATGGCTTGCGACACTATCTGAATGAACAAAAGTTTGACCTTTGTACGTCCGGCTATAGAACATATATATCAATGATGCCCCAAGCATTAGCCAAGTAAAGAACATGTAGTAATCTACGCCACTGATAGTCGATTTACCCTCTGCGTCTTGGATAAAAATATTTACCGCGGAAGTTATCTGATTACCCAATGTTACACTCAATAGATAGAGACCCATGACCAAAGATTTAAGCGAGTTTGGAGATTGAGTATAACTGAATTCAAGAGCGGTTACTGAAACCAAAACTTCTGCAGCAGTTATAATTGCAAACGCAGCGACCTGCCATAAAATGGACACTTGTCCACCGCCTTCGATCAACTTCTCTGCAAAGGCAGTGATCGCAAACGATATCACACACAAGAAGAAACCGACCCCGATCTTTCTTAATGGCGTAATATCTACAAATTTACCCACAATTGGATAAACCAAAAAATTAAATAAGGGAACAAATAGCATAATCAAGATTGGATTGACTGCCTGAATCTGTGACGAGAGTATCTCAAATTGAACAAATCCTAGGTTGACCATCCGATCCATTTTCTCAGCTTGTAAAACCCATGAAGAGCCAGTTTGGTCATAGAGTGACCAGAAAAAGGCAATAAAAAAGTAAAGAATCGCCAAATTAAACAACGCAGTCTTTGCAGCAGGGCTCTTCAGCTCTTTGACGTAATGGGCAGCACCGACTGGAGGAATGGTTGTAAAAACATCTCGACCAAGCCAAAAGACAAATGTTGCCAGCAACATCAATACACCAGGAACTCCAAATGCAACTCCGGATCCGTAATTCTGCAATAGCCAAGGTGTCGCAAGAGTAGAAAAGAAAGCACCAAAGTTAATTGAAAAGTAGAACCACGAAAAAACACTACTGATTAGGTCTTTATTTTTTACTGTAAACTGATCACCCACATGAGCTGAAACACATGGTTTAATTCCACCGGCACCAATAGAAATCAATGTAAGCCCGGCCATAAGACCCATTCTTGACTCAAACATTGAAAGCACCAAATGACCAAGACAATAAACAATCGACAAATTCATGATCGTCTTATACTTGCCCCAGAAAATATCAGAAATTAAAGCTCCAACAATCGGAAAGAAATAAACGGCGCTACTAAAATTGTGATACCAAACCATTGCCTCAGGTTCGGTAAAAACATTTTTTCCGGTGGAATCCAGCAAATACTTTGTCATAAAGATCATTAAAATGGTCTTCATTCCATAAAAACTAAACCGCTCTGCAGCCTCGTTACCGATGATGTACGGAATTCCCTTTGGCATTTGTGCCGTGGCGCTCATAAACTCTCCCTTTCAGTTAAAGAAAAACAATCTCAATACGACGATCAAGTCTCAATCTAATAAATTGTTGAATTACAAATTCAAGATTGGCCAACCGGTTTAACATAGCTGTGCACAAGCCGCACTAAAAAAACCGACGCCAAAAATTTCCTTTTGCCACTCCCTGAAATCCAAAATAGTTAGTGGAATTAAAAATATTATTGTCGCCCTGCTGCCACTCCACCCTACGACCTGTTGAGTGAGGATAAATTTTGACGCATTTCCATTCAATCCTTTGAGAAAGCGGCAAATTTGGCACAATTCCGGTCCAAACTCCTCTCAAAAATCCATTGGTATTCAAAGGAACAGCTTTCTGTACGTCCCACTCACCAAGCTTAGAATCCGATCCAACAACATACATCCCATAGCTTCGCTGCGTGGTGTCCGTATCCTTGCAACTAAAATGTGTCGACGTCTGCAAAGTTTGGTTATCTTCCCACACGACAGCAACTTTTTGGCCCTGACGAATATCAGAAAGACTTAAAATAACTTCAACGTCAAACTCAGATTTGCCTGGAAAATAACAACTACCGTCAGTCCAGGTACCGGACTCCCACTGATCCGGGTGACATTTTAGAATCGAATGATTCTCAATCTGCACAGACTTTACTCGGCGAGATCCCGGAGCATGAAATGTGATATGCCATTGTCTTAAAAATCCGCTGCTAACAAATGGACCTACAGAGGGAAAAATAGTCAATTCAGTTTGATTTAAATCAGTCGTTACTTGCTCAATTTTAGTCACTCTATATTGTCCGGTTCGGTAGGCATTTGTCACACCATCATCTTCATAAAGTTCAAAAGAAGATACCTGCGATGTTGAGCCATTTTGATCATCGACAAAGACATGAAGACCGAGGGCGTCTCGAGCTATATTCTTCTCCGAAACAAGGCCTTTCTTAGCAATAATATCACGCTCCAATTGAACTGGTATTATAGCGCCCGCTCTTGCAAAAACTGGCAATTGAAACAGTCCATCACGGTACAAAGGATATCCAGATAAGGTTCTATTCGGTAGATTATCACTTACAATGAATTCGCCAGTCCTCCAGTCATACCATCGACCCGCTGGAAACGAGACTTCAGCTTCATAGTTTGCCTGTTTAGATGCGGAAACGACCATTAACTGGCCTAACATCCTTTGATTTACAATATCTCTAGCAGACGCATCACTTGGAAAAGCCATTGCCAACGGGGTCATCAAAGGGTCACCACTCTTAAACGCGTTGAACCCAAGTGAGTAATAATATGGGACCAGCTTGTAGCGCTCAATTAAATTCGCTTTATTGCTTTCTACATGTCCAATGCGATTGGGTGCAGTGATTCTGTTATTATCTAAATTCATGACATGGCTTCTAAAAGGAACATCGAGCCAACTTGCGTTTGCAAACCATTGCGTAAAATTCTCTTTAGTTTCAATTTCGGTCAAAGGCTCACCATCAAACTGATTTCGGTGAAATCCACCGATGTCACTGCTGTAATAGTCAAGACCACTCCAAGACAATTGAGCATGTGCCGCAATATGTCCGGATAATGATTCTAAATTACCACCGATATCGCCCGACCATAGGCTTGCACCAAATTTCTGCATTCCTATATTGCCAGTGCGTAAAATCGAATATGGTCTTTGACTGACCAAATTCCTCTCATAGCCTTCATAAAGGCTCTTCACCCAAAGCCACGAGAATAAATTATGAATATCTTGATGGGCTTTTTTCCCACTATCACCGGCACCATGATAACAACTTGTAGCGTCAAACATTTCGGGCTCGCCTAAATCTAACCAATGACCCATTAGACCCAAATCCACCAATTTTTGCCTCTTGGAATCATGCCAAAAAGCTGCTCCATCTGGATTAGACCAATCGATCATTCCACCGCGCCCCCACCATTCGCTGGTATTGCCTGTGACTTGACCCGTCAAATAGCTTGGTTGGTTCGGATAGCCACACTTATGAGCCAAATACCCTCGCTCTCCAAAATAATCATACTCTGGTAAAGCCTTTCCAACATAGCTCTCTTCAATTGGAATGAGACCAATGCCCTGCCGAGAATACCGATCTATATTTCGTTTCGGCTCAGGAAACTTTGATTCATCAAACCGTAATTTCCCCATCGCGGTAAAATCACTGCCAGGCGTCACATTTCCAAACCACTGTAGATCAAGAAAGAAACCATCAATTGGGAAACGATCTGATCGCATTGAATTCAATCGTTGGTCAATTTCTTGCCAATCATCATACCCATACTCGCTCATCCAAAAACCAAAAATCTTCTTTGGCGGCAATAGAGGCTTGCCAGTCAATGTCATCAATTTCTTGCGAGCCTGTAAAGGATTTGTATAGACACCAACAAATCCGGCAATTGAATCTCCAAACATGCCAATGTTCCAGGTGCTGGTACTCAAATCCCATGTTTGTTTATAAACGTTATCTAAAATGAATAAATGAGTTTCCTCACCGCCACCTAAGGAATATGTCACAGGAAAAATAACTTCACCTACAGCACCGCCCAGATGACTTTTCATGAAATTGCCATAATCGCCAGCTGTTTGAGTCACGCGGCCAAGTCTATTTGCGTAGATATCACCCTTTTCATCGAATGTTTGTCCAAGTCCATAAACATGAGTCAAACCAGAAGTTTCAATTTTTAAATTCTTCCAAGACCTTTGTAGTCCTCCAGCGCAATAGGTTCCGATAAGTCGATTCGACAATCTTGCTGAAACCTCAAAACAGATTCCTTTGATTTCTACAACTAGATCCGATGTTTTAAATCGGCTTGACGTTTCTTCGATAAATGTTGGTGCGCCGGTGAACTGAGCATCCGCAAACAACGGAGACCTTTTAATCGGTCTTTCGGCGTTTTCAGAAGTTCCAGATCCAAACTCAAAATGAATCATTTCATTGGATAGAAACTCCAGTTTTAACCACTGATTTCCTAATGCTACGTACCTCCTATTAGTAAAATCAGAAGATTTACGGGGGCCTTCCGTCAGAACATCCGCTTTGGCTTCAAAACTTGCTAAGCCAAAAGTCATCAGAAATACCACTGACAACAGAGGTGAAAAAGTCGACGTTCCAACCCTCAAAGATAAATTCCTCATAGTAAACCTCCTAATAGGAAAGTGCTAACGACTAGATTTCTGCGAAACAACATCGAGCCAAACTGCAGCAACAAGGACGACCCCTTTGACAATGTATTGCCAAAAAGATTCCAAATTCGCCAATGACATACCATTATTCAAACTCTCCATGACCAGGGCGCCTAAAATCGCGCCGTAAATCGTTCCCTTCCCACCCATGAGAGACGTGCCGCCAATGACACATGAAGCGACAGCATCCAACTCAAGCAATTGTCCCGCATCTGGTTGCGCACTTTCAACTCTGGCTGTTAAAATCATGGCACCAATGGTCGTAAGAAGACCCATTAACAGAAAATTGCCGAGGACAATTTTACGAACGTTAACCCCAGATAGATGAGCCGCTTCAACACTACCTCCGACTGCGTAGACGTGCCTTCCAAAAACCGTCTTTGTAGCAATAAAATGAAATGCAACCATAATCACGATCATTAGCAAAACTGGATAAGGTATCCCTTCATAGCGACTCATCGTCGAATTGAATAAAAGGACTCCAGAACTAAAGGCAACAATCATTGCCAATGTGGACCCAAATCCACTGGTGGAAACACCATGAGCTACTGAGTTTCGATATTTTTGAACGCGTAAGGAAGCAAAAATAACGATAGCAACAAAAGTAAGAACCCATCCAGCCTCTTGACCTAAATATGCAGATCCAAAAGTCTTAATCCAACTGTCTTCGAGAGGAATTGTTACCCCTTCCGTGACACCCATCGATGCACCGCGAAATATCATCATTCCAGCAAGAGTCACAATAAACGCTGGAACTTTTTGAAAGGCAGTAAGCCATCCTTGAACGGCACTAATTGCAATTCCACTCACCAGAGTGACCATCAAAGCACTTTCTGCCGACCAACCCTTTTGCATTAACATCGTCAATATGACGCCAAGAAAACAAACGACACTTCCAACGGAAAGATCAATATGTCCAGCCACGATAATTAAGACCATTCCGATTGCTAAGGTTCCGGTCACGGTCATTTGTCTAAACAGATTGCTAAGATTCCTCGGCTGTAGAAAAGCTCCATCTGTGACCCATTGAAAAATGATCCAAATAGCAATCAACGCAAAAACCATCGTTAACATGCGCCAAGATTGCTTTAGACGGCTAGCTAAATTCATGTATCAAACTCTCCTTGCCATTCAAAAAATCTCAAAAAACAAACAGTACAACAAAAACCATTCACAATCGAAAACACGTTTCTTCAAAACACGAAGAAAATATTAAATCTAACTGAAGCGAGTAGCTGCAGCCATGATCCTCTCTTGAGTCGCTTCATCTCGACTAAATTCACCTGTCACCCGTCCACCACACATGACGATCACTCGATCACTCAGGCCAAGTACTTCGGGAAGTTCAGAGGAAACCATCACAACCGCGACGCCTTTTGCGGCCATATCATTCACAATCTTATAGATCTCGGCGCGAGCTCCAACATCAATCCCTCGCGTAGGTTCATCTAAAAAAAGAACCTTAGGTTTAGTCAGCATCCACTTGGCCAAGACGACCTTTTGCTGATTTCCACCACTTAAATTCTTAACTTGAGAAGCTGAGTTCGGAGTCTTGATCCGCAACGCATCGATGTAATCATTTGCAATTTTATTTTCATTGGAATCGTCGACGACGCCAAATCGAGCCACTCTTTTTAAGCTAGCCAGGGCAATATTGCGAGATACTGAATCTTCCAAAACAAGACCAAGTCGTTTTCGATCCTCACTTACTAATGCAAATCCATGATTTATAGCTTCTTGAGGACTAGCGAACGCGAGAGACTGGCCTTCCAACTCAATAGAACCAGTTCTAGGTCCATGCAATGCGCCGAAAATTGACATGAGAATCTCGGTTCGCCCCGAACCCATCAAACCGGCAATCCCTAAAATTTCACCTTTTCGAACCGTAAAGGAAACATGTTCGAGCAAGTTTTTCCCAGGAACCGTCGGGTGCGGAACGGTTAAATCATGTACTGCAAGAACAGGTCCTCCAATAGTCCTAGAAACTCTTGGGTACATGTCCGTCAATTCTCTTCCTACCATATCAGCAATAACTTTGTGCTCGTCCACGTCTTTTGCGTTATAGGTTGTCACTGATTTTCCATCGCGGAAAACCGTGATTCTATCAGCAATGGCAAACACTTCATTGAGCTTATGAGTAATGAGAACACAGCCAACCCCTCGCTTTTTTAGTCGGCGAATTGTTTCAAGAAAAACTTCAATCTCCGTATCGCTTAAAGCAGAAGTTGGCTCGTCCAAAATCAATATTTTTGCATCAAGTGCTAACGCCTTAGCAATCTCAACCATCTGTTGCTGGCCTATGCCGAGGTCACCCACTTTCTGCGATGGGTCCATATGGAATCCCAGGTCTTTCAACAATGCAGACGTGCGCATCAGAACTTCAGTGGTCTGAATAATGCCAAACAAAGACGGTTCGCGACCCAGAAAAATATTTTCGGCAACGGTTAATTCTTTAACCAGTGAAAGCTCCTGAAAAACGATGGCCACTCCAGCACTTTGAGAGTCCTTGATCGAAAGAAATTTTCTTGAAGTGCCGTTTACCTTGAGCTCACCTGAATAAGAACCATAGGGGTAGAGGCCACTAATGATCTTCATCAATGTCGATTTGCCAGCACCATTTTCGCCGCAGAGTGCATGAACTTCGCCGGATAAAACGTCGAATCGCACGCCATCAAGAGCTTTCACACCGGGAAACTCTTTTACAATGTCATGAAGCTCTAATAGTTGCTGTGCCACCACTCAGGAAACCTCCAAATCTGACTGTCCCATAAATTCTGTCACTTCGTTCTCTTCAACAATGCTCTTCGCCAGGGTTCCCCACGAACTCGTGAGTGGGTTAAAAGCGCTGTCTTCGCAGCATTTTCTGCCGACTTGCGACAGATTTTATGAACCAGTCAAAACAAACCGCTAAACCTTATTTCCCAGCTTTATTCACGTTCTTATAAACATCAGCCTTTTTATGAAAGCCGTCTTTGATGACGGTATCATCCATATTAGCTTTATCAACTTGAACAGGTTTCAGAAGAATAGAGGGAACATCTTTTTTTCCATTGTTGACCATCCGCAAATCTTTTGATGTCGCTTGACCTTTCGCCATTTCAATCGCCAATTCAGCTGCTCTCTCTGCTATCAATTTGATTGGCTTGTAAACTGTCATGGATTGAGTTCCTTCAACAATTCTTTGACATCCAGCAAGATCTGCATCCTGACCGGAAACCAATACTTTTCCAGCGAGTTTTTGTTGAGACAATGCAGCGATAACACCACCAGCTGTTCCATCATTTGACGCAACCACGGCATCCAATTTATTTCCGGTTTTTGTAAGTGCATTCTCAGTGTGCTTCAGAGCTTCAGAAGATTGCCAATCTTTCGCCCATTGATCGCCGGCAATTTTAATGTCACCTTTATCAATCAAGGGTTTCAAAACTTGCATTTGTCCGTCTCTAAACATTTTCGCATTGTTGTCAGTTGGCGATCCACCGATCAACAAATACTGACCCTTAGGTGCCTTAGAAACTAGGTAGCTCGCCTGCATTCGGCCCACTTCCTCATTGTCAAAGCTAATGTACATATCAACATCGGCATTTTTAATAAGGCGATCATAGGACAATACTTTCTTGCCTGCCTTATGAGCCTTGTCTACGATCGTAGCAGCAGTCACTGCGTTTGATGGAACAACAACTAAAATATCGACATTTTGAGTCAAAAGATTCTCAGCCTGACTGATTTGCATCGATGCATTTCCGTTAGCGGCCTGGACTAAAACTTCAGCCCCAAGTTCTTTAGCTTTAGCTAAAAACATGTCTCGGTCTCGCTGCCAACGTTCCTCTTTTAAAGTATCCATAGCAAAACCGATCTTTAATTTTTTATCAGCACTGAGTCCGACAGAAGCAAAAGATCCCGCGCAAACTGCTAGAAACATCAGTTTCGAGACTTTCATTGATAAACCTCCAAAAAAAAAAAGTTAAAAAAGGAACTCATTAAGTTCTACACGCTCACTCTTGAAGTTCGCATGCACAACACTTTCGAGCTCGAGTCATTCTCAAATTGATGACTTATTACTTAGACTTACGGGGTGGAGCTTGCACTATATTAGCTGGCCAGTCAATGGAAGATCGACGATTTGAACCACTCAAAATCAAGCAAAAACGTCAATCATTCTGCCTCGGAGTTTAGCGCTCATAAAATGCAACATGACGGTGTAAAAGGGAGGTATGCAACATTGGCATCCTCTCAATTCACAGTCAATGATTTGAGGTCAGCTCAAACGACATCATTTTTGATGAATAAAAGTCACTGTCACCTCATCAGAGCCTCAAAGGTCTCCGAAAGAAGAAAATGACTTGGACGCTTTCCATAGCGACTCAAATTGAGCTTCAGTGTCTTCATTTGTCTTCTCAATCTCATTTTGAACTTGCTGACGAGTCAATTCAAAACCCGAGTCATCCACGTCCGACTTAACAAAAATAGGCTCAGCGTAGCGGATCAATAATCTGCAAAATGGTTTAGGAATTTTGGTTTGATCCCAAGTCTTTGTCAGCGTCCATTTTCGATCTGCAATCGCAGAAATCACAAGGATAGGTGCGCCGCTTTTTCTAGCAATGTCAATGACTCCGGCCTTTGGAACTCCTCGAGGTCCACGTGGGCCATCTACCGTAATGGCACCACTCTTGCCACGTCTTAATAGTTCGATCATTTCCTCTCGAGCTTCTTTTCCGCCACGACTAGAACTTCCTCTAACGGCGCCGAGTCCAATTCTCTCACATATGAAAGCGACAATTTCGCCATCTTTACTTCGACTAGACAAGCAATAGATATCTTGGCCCGGGTGACTTAGGACTCCGCCAATGGCATTCTCATGGAAGGTTGCGATCAAAAAGCTGCCGTTTGGGTTTTCCGCCACAGCTCTTCGGCGCTGATCCATCCCGATAACTCTTACCCTCCAAGTCAACATTAAAAGGCGACATAGAATGAATATGAGCCACAATTGCAGGTCCCATAAAAAAGAATTCTTCATAAAATGATTCTCCAACTGGGAAGATAAAACTAAGATATTCGCGGAAAAGCACTAATGGGACAAACCTTGTGTTTTTACGGTAACATTTGAATATCCATGACTTTATGTAAATGAATGCAATTCAGCAATGAGATATATCTGTTCGTTTAATGAGCAAAACAAACTTCTTATGTTGGCGCTCCAGCCCTTTTCGCCGCTCAAAAACTCTCCCTGCGGTTTCGGGAATCCCATTCAGCGTAGCGAGAATTCCACTGTAAGTACTCTGCCAGCCGAGCATAATCCTTTCAAATCACGCGCCGTCAAATTGGCATAGAGTAAGATTTCCTTGTATTATAGAAGCATATCTACATTTTGCTGAAAAAGGGGCGTTCCAGAAGATCAAAAATAATGTCGTTTTGGCAATCGATAAGTCATTACGAGTTTTATATTTAGTTCATATGGCGTTCATAACCATCCGTTGTCAGAAGACTTTACTGCTGAATAGGTAACCATTGATGTCAGATTTAAAGCAAATATTCAAAAACGTACTCATCATCGATCGCGATGAATCGATGCAAAATATTGTGAAGAGGTATCTAGCTAATTTGGGAATTCTCAAACCAGATTGCGTCGATGACGGTGTTATGGGTTTAGACAAGGTTAGACAAAAAAAATATGACCTCGTCATTTTTGATATCAAAATGAAAAAGCCTCCAGGCTTGGAACTGTATGACGCTATTCGAAAAAATGAGTCTAGCTCCATGACGTCACTCATTTTAATTGCTGGTAGTATCACTAAAAGTGAAATCGATATCTGTTTGAAAGACCCGCTTGCAAAATTGCTAGCAAAACCTTTCACAGAGGACGTATTTTCGCAATTGATCAAAAAGTTCGCCAAAGATTTACCAATTCTCCAAAAGCAAGTGGAGTCTACTAAATCATCAGATTTGAATCCAATTCCGAAGCACCCGGACTCCCCTCAAGAGATAATTATCTCGTCGCAGGAATCAAATCAAAACCCACAAAAGTCAAGTTCCGATAAATCTGATCATTCATTAGCGACTCCTAATTCATCAATGGTGGCAGGCGACCGAAAACTTGACCTTGATAGCAATGCAAATCATGCATCGATTCAATCTCTCGCTAATAACAAAGAGACTAAGTCGAGCCGCCCTCTAGATTTAGATCAGCATACTGTTTCCCAAATTGTACCTAGAAAAATACTTCTATCTTCCCAACTTTTTGGGATGAAAGTTGACACCTATCGTCCTGAAACTGTTTTGATCGTAGACTCCGATCTTGCAATGCATGGACTGCTTAAGAGCTACTTGAAGGGAGTTTCAGATTCAAGCCCCCTTTGCCTTACGGACGGCACAGAAGCAAAAAAGAACATAGCTGGAAGCAATTTCGATTTAGTGATCATGGATTGGAAACTAAAGGGAACCAGTGGCCTTGGACTGTACAATCGTATTCGATACAATTCGCCAAATTCCATCTCTCCAGTCATGGTTTTATCTGGTCTCATTCACAAAGAAGACGCAAGAATTCTATTAGAGAACCAGGCAACTTCATTTGTCGAAAAGCCTTTAAATAAAACCAATTTCGAGCAAGCATTAAAGGCTGTTTTAACAAATGCAGCCGAAATTAAATTTGCATATAAGTACTTGGCGGAAGAGCTTGATTCAAAGAAATTAAGTGCTGAAGGTATTCTATCCCTTGCCGACAACGTCGAAAAAAACCAAAAGGACCCATCAACACTGCTCAATATTATGGTTAAGCTATTGATGGCGCGCGGATCGAACAAAATTGCTGAAGTGATCTTACAAAAGATTCTGCAAAAGGATAAATCGAACATTGCCGCAATGACAGAACTTAGTAAAATCTATCACCGCACCGGACGTGGGCAAAAGGCTGCAGACCTCTTAAAGTCTGCAAGTCATTTATCCCCAGGAAGTATCGAACGCCTGTGCCTCATGGGTGAGATAGATTTGACATTGAAAAATGCAACCTCTGCAAAGAATTTTTTTAAAGAAGCACTTGAATTAGATGACGGTCATCCAACTGCAAATGCGGGAATGACATTAGCAACAAATTTTATAGAAAAGGGCGAAGAAATAAAGAATAGCGCAGCTCAAGAAGGCGATAGCTCACTCGCTGCTCAATTTGCTTCCTCGTTAAACACCGTTGCTATTGCCTACATTAAAGACCAAAATATTATAAAGGCCATCGAGCAATATCAGGCAGCAACCTGTTTCGTTTACGACTCTGAAACATTGAGCAAACTTCATTTTAACTTGGGGCTAGCCAGTCTTCGGAATCAAGATCCTCAAACTGCTCTAAAGTGGTTTCAATCATCAAAAAATCTAGGTGGTGTTGGATATTCAAAGCCCAACAAGTATATTGATTTAATTCTAGCTAAAAAACAAATAAACCTTAAATCGATTGGTGAAGATTGAAAGCCTCACGACTTTCACCGCTATACAACCAATCTCTCTCTTCGTCATAAAGAAGCGGCAATTCATCTTCGGAAAAATGGTTTAGCTGGCAGATATTTTGAATATGACTATAGAAAACACTCCAGCGGCTTGATCTCAAAATACTCGGATCCATAAAAACTCCGGGTAAGCTGCTCCTTATGTAACTCCAAAGCATTTTTACTCGCGCCAGTGCTCTGGGACTTAAATCAACCTCCGCAATTTCTGCCACTGATACACCGGAAAATTTATTCAGCGACTCAATCACTCTTATCCAAGACTCGGAGTCGACGCCGGCCGTTTTCATGCCATGACCATCTTTGGCCCAAAGAAGCAACAGACCAGGGTCGCTAAGCCAAAGATTTTGTATCAGTCCAAAAACACAAAGGGCCTTTAAAACAGGCGCTTTCGACTTTCCAGAAAAAATCCAAGGATTTCTTAAGGCCCCTCGCCCAACAATTCCGCTATAGATTTTAGATTGATCAGCAAAAATGCTTTGAATGTGTGCGAATCTGTGAATATCCCCAGATATTAAAATGGGCATACTGGTACGTTTTGAAGCGAGCATTGGGAGTGTCCAATTCGACTTGCCCTTATAACGATCAAGCCTCGATCGACCATGAACGGTAACAAATTTAAGGGGAAGTCCGCATATGGATTCAAACAAAGAATTGAATTCATTTGAATGAATAAAACCAGTCCTCATTTTTACACTCAGTCTTTGAGGGCCTAAATGTAAGCTTGATTTATGAATAAATTCAGAAAACACTTCAACTTTTTCAAGTAAGCTACTGCCGGACCGATTTCCAACCACAGTTGGTGAAGGGCAACCACAATTAATGTCCACCCAAGGGGCTATTTTAAGTACCAGGTCAGCTGCCCGTACAAAGTCATCCACATTTGGTCCCATTAACTGGGGAATAACCGGCATTTGAGTCAAGACTCCGGGAGATTCAAGTTCTGGAATAAAATATTCGGGTATGCTTCTCGGAAATGTGTCGGTAAATCTTAAAAATGGGGTCCAACTGAATTGGGGAGGGCCTAAAATAGACATCCAAAGACGAAACGCAAAATCAGTAACCCCTTCCATGGGAGCTAAACCCAATTGCCCCAAACTAGCGCTGGAAACATCAAATCTCGTGATCCTGTCCCTCAAAAAATATCCTCATTTATATATAGAATTGATTCACTCATACTAAAAAGACTCTCGCCCAAACCTTGCCAGTCGGCAAAAACTAACATAATCTCCAACAGGCGTCTTGAAAACATGGCAGATTGCCTAAAGAAAGGTCTATATGCAAAAATCAAAAAAACCAAAATCAAATATGCGTTTACTTTTCGCCTTGGGAGCTGTCGTCGTTGTGGGCTCAATCGGCGCCGCACTTTATTTCGGGGAACGTTCTCCTATAATAGCCAGTGGAGTGATAACCCTGCCTCAAACCATGGTCCAGCAAGCTCAGGGAATGCGATCATTATACATTATAGTTAGGGATGCCAAGAATCCTATGCCTATGCCGTGGGGCGCATTATCAGTGACGTTGAACAAAGAACCTTCTGAGCAGGTCTATCGATTTACACTAACCCGAGATAATCTGAGGATTATGAACCCAAGCCAAGAAGCCCCCCAGGAGATAATCCTCAAGGCGCGACTTGATGTGGACGGTCTTGGCGGTGGCGACATGCCTGGAGACATTGTTGGAGTATCTCAACCCATTCCTTTCGGATCTAATAATATCGACTTAGCTCTTCAAGATCTCATAGCTGAGACAGCGCCTGTGGCTGGACAATAATTTTTGAAATAACAACAAACTTGAAATATTTATAAAGCAAAAATGTCCATCCAATCAAAGGCAAGAATTCTAACATCCACTCAACTTTCTGAAGCCGTCACAGCACTCTTGCAAGGTGATGTGGTTGGAATGCCGACAGAAACGGTTTATGGTTTGGCTGGCAACGTGTTTGATGACTCTGCCCTCCTTAAAATTTTTCACGCAAAACAGCGACCACTTTTTGATCCACTGATCGTTCACATTCCAATCTCTTGGAATACACCAGAAATACTTGATCAGAAGTTATTGATCGATCTTAAGAAATTTACTCCCAACATGACTAGTATAGCCAGAGCCCTGATAGAGGATTTTTGGCCTGGACCATTGACGTTGATTGTACCAAGATCGAGTCATGTTTCAGACTTAGTCACGAGTGGCTTAGACACTGTTGGACTCAGAATGCCACAACACACAGTTGCACAGGCACTCTTAAAAATGTGTGACATCCCGCTTGCGGCCCCAAGCGCCAATAGGTTTGGAAGAATAAGTCCAACTGAGGCTATTCATGTTCAATCAGAAATTGGCGACAAGATTCCATTTATTGTTGATGGCGGTCCTTGTCAGATAGGCGTCGAATCAACTGTTGCAAGAATCTTAGACGACGAAGTCATTGTCCTTCGCCTTGGCAAAGTAACTTCCGATGAACTTAAAGCATCATTGAAGATACACAATTTGTCAGTTCCAGTGAACTCTGGCATTGGAGTGATCGATCAAGAGATACAGGCTCGATCTCCTGGAATGCTAGCCTCTCACTATGCGCCCATAAAACCTTTAAAGATTATAGACTTCAGCGAATCGCCGCTCCATGTTTCGCATCAAATTGAGTCAGTGATTTCTGAGTTTAAATCATCCAATGTCGGTCTACTTACATGCAAACAGAGTGATCAAACAGCATTTGAAACTTGCCGAAAGAATTCGCTCATTGTTGAAGGCCATGCCACGCTAACTAAAAATGGAGATGGTGACGAAGCGGCTAAAAACCTGTTTAAATCCCTTAGATTCCTTGATGAATATCGTTTAGATGTCATCATCGCAGAAAAACCAAAGGATCATAACGGATTATGGATGGCCGTTTCTGATAGACTTTTTAGAGCCTCACATAAATAATGACTTGATTCAACGATAGCACTTGCAATGTGACAACGTTGCAGGTGAATGTAAGATACGTTTCAGAATTATTTTAAAAATATAGATAAAAAGTTTTTTGAATACGATTAAATAGAGACGAAAGAGGCCCTGAAAAATGACCGATGCACCTGTTCAAGATTTGCACCCATATTTATTTCCAGGATTTATTGCACTGGTTGTTTCATTGATCGCACTTGATCTTTTTGTCATGCGAAAAAAAGACGAGATACCTACTATGAAACAGGCCACTATCTGGTGCCTATTTTGGATAGGCGTTGCTATGACGTTCAATGGATGGATTGCCTGGTATCTTGGCAAAACTGCTGCGTTAACCTTTTTAACTGGGTATGTCATTGAGCTTTCGCTGTCTGTTGATAATTTATTTGTTTTTATTTTGATCTTTTCGTCATTCAAAGTTGATCCAAGGTATCAGCATCGCGTCCTTTTTTGGGGGATTTTAGGCGCATTGATTATGCGAGCCATTTGTATCTTTGCTGGCGTTGCTGCTCTCAAACAATTTGAATGGCTAGAGTTTGTGTTTGCAGCCATTTTGGTTTGGGCGGGGATCAAAACCCTTCTTCATAAAGACGAAGATGACGACAGAGATCCGTCGCAAGGATTTGTCGCAACAACAATTAAGAAATTTATTCCCGTAAAGGCAGAGTTTCACGGAGATCGTTTTATTGTGATTGAAAACGGCAAAAAAGTAGCCACGCCGCTTTTCTTAGTGCTGGTTTTAGTTGAGCTAAGCGACGTTATTTTTGCAGTAGATTCCATACCAGCCGTTCTAGCGGTCACCAAAGACCCATTTCTTGTTTACAGCAGCAATATTTTCGCAATTCTTGGCCTACGAAGCCTGTACTTTGTACTTTCCAAGATGGTTCACACGTTTCGTTTTTTGGATACTGGTGTCAGTCTTATATTAATTTTCATAGGAATAAAAATGGCAGCCAGCCATTGGTATCATCTCCCAATTGAAGTGGCACTAGGTGTCATATTGGGCACACTTGCCATTTCAATCGTGGCAAGTTTGGCTTTTCCCTCAGAAGAGAAAGTTTGATTAAAAAACCTACAACATCGTCATAGGCTCTTCAATATGCTCAACGAGAGTCTTTAGAAACTGCGCTCCCATGGCTCCATCGATAACACGATGGTCACAACTTAGAGTCATTTTCATGATGGGCTTTGCAACAATGTCACCAGACGCATTGACAACCGGAGTAACCATAGTGCCACCAACCGCTAAGATAGCCGCCTGTGGTGGATTAATGATTGCGGTAAATTCCTCGATGCCAAACATACCTAGGTTGGAAATAGTGAACGTTCCACCCAAATAATCCTCATTGGTTAGTTTGCCATCCTTTGCCTTACCCGCAAGTTCTTTGGCTTTAGCAGCGATGTCACGAATTGAAAGCAAATTGGTATGCCTAATCACTGGTGTAACAAGCCCAGTCGGTAACGCTACAGCCATGCACACGTGCACACCACCAAACTCAATGATAGAATCCTGCTGCCATGAAGCATTGACACTAGGGTGTTTTGCCAATGCCTTTGCAACAGCCATCGTCACAAGGTCGTTGACACTGACTTTCACAACTGACTTGTCTTTACTGGATTCAGCATCTTTATTGAGTCGAGTCCGCCAATCATTCATTCGAGTCATGTCGGCACTAACCGTCAAATAAAAATGTGGCGCTTCGTTTTTGCCTTGTAACAATCGCTTCGCAATTGTTTTGCGCATCATTGAAAGTGGAATCACTCGATCAGCTGCCACAGCAAAACTGCTATTAGTCGTTCCCATAGACTGAGATCGGCCACCAGCATTTGCAGTTTCAATATCCTTTGCAACGATTCTCCCCGCCGGACCTGAACCTTGAACCGTTGTAAGATCCAATCCTTTATCGGCTGCCATTTTCTTGGCAAGTGGGGACGCTTTTACTCGTCCGCCATTTGTAGACGCTGACTTAGACTCTGCACTTTGAGGCGTTGGCGAAGACGCAGGAGCACTAGTACTACTTGTTGCAGCCGGTTTTGGAGCAGGGCCTTTTGCACCAGGAGCCGCCTGCAGTTTGGAAAGTAGTTCTTCTAAATTATATTTTTCGCCCTTTGCACCTATAACACACAAAGGAGTGCCTAAGGCCGCAGTCTTCTTCGGTTCCAGCAATATTTTCAAAACGACACCCTCGGCATTTGACGCAAACGCCATGGTCGCTTTATCCGTTTCAATCTCGACTAAATCTTGGCCTTCATCAATCGACTCGCCTTCTTTTTTTAGCCAATTTGCGACGGCTCCCTCTTCCATAGTGTCCGATAACTTAGGCATCACAATGATTTTAGCCATAATAAAAAGTCCTCAAAATGAAAAAATCAATTTTAACTTTAACCACTACACCTGAACAAAGAACGAGGCCTCAATCGCGTACATCAGCAATTGTAGGGCGGATTCAAATCTAATCCATATAAAGCACTTGCTTAACAACTGGGATGATTCGCTCCACCTCTGGCAAAACTCTATGCTCAAGATTTTCAGCATACGGCATAGGAACAAATTCATTGGATACGCGCATTACAGGTGCATCAAGTTCATCAAAACAGACTCGCTGCACTAGCTCCACAATCCAAGATCCAACACTGGCGGCTTGGTAGGCTTCTTCAATGATGACACAACGGTGCGTCTTACGAATGGAATTAAAGATCATTTCTTCATCCAAAGGCCTTAAACTTCTTGGATCAATGACCTCACATTCAATTCCTTGTTCCGCAAACACCGCAGCGACGTCCATAGCTCTTTGCACCATTTTAGCCCAAGCAATCAAAGTGACGTGCTGTCCCTCTCGCATCAAGCGCCCTTGACCCAAAGGAATCAAAAACTCTGCATCATCTACCTCGCCCTTCATGGCGTACATCATTTCACTTTCCAAGAAAATGACCGGATTATTGTCTCTTATCGAAGTTTTTAGTAATCCATAACCATCACTGGGATTGGCACTCGTCACAACTTTCAAGCCAGGAACTTGAGTCAACATGCCTTCTACAGTTTGGGAATGTTGCGCCGACAGCATGTGTGCTGCTCCATTAGGACCTCTAAACACCATTGGTATCGGAAATTGTCCAGCAGACATATACAGCATTTTTGCCGCGTGATTAATGATCTGATCAAACGCCTGAATTCCAAAGTTCCATGTCATCATTTCAATAATGGGGCGAAGTCCAGCCATAGCAGCGCCGACACCTAATCCAGCAAAACCGCCTTCTGAAATAGGGCTATCAATCACTCGTGAAGGGCCAAATTTATCTAACATTCCTTTAGATACTTTATAGGCTCCATTGTATTGCGCAACTTCTTCACCCATCAAAAATACTTTTGGGTCACGAGTCATTTCCTCAGACATCGCACGCCCTAATGCTTCTCTATAGGTCAAAATAGACATTACAGTTCCGTCTCCATCATAGTTATTGTTAAAAGTTCCATTACCGATTCAAAAAAGTGCCTAGTCCGCGTACACATATCGCCAAACGGCATCTTCTGGCGGAATTGGTTGTTCGTCTGCCCACTCTTCGTCAGCACGGGCCTTGGCTTTTGCTTCGGTATCGACGGCCTTCAGTTCGGCATCATTCATCAATTTTTGCTTCTTGATATACTCACCCAATTGCAAAATGGGATCACGACCCAACCACTCAGCCATTTCTTCTTTTGTGCGATACAATCCAGGATCAGATACTGAGTGACCTTTGTAGCGATAGCAAATGGCATCTAGAAAATAGGGCCTCTTAGTCTTGCGAATTTTAGCAACAATCTCTGTCACTGTTTCCATTGTGGTCAATACATTCATACCGTCGACTTCACCGTGGTCCATATCGTACGCTAAAGCACGTTTCCATAAATGGTCTACGCTGGTAGTCCTTTTAATGTCAGTACCCATTCCGTAACGGTTGTTCTCAACGATAAACAAGCAAGGTAAGGACCAGGTTGCCGCCATATTGAGTGCTTCATGAAACTGACCTTGATTGGTCGCGGCATCACCCATGTAACAAACGATGATCTCATCCTTCTTTTCATAGTTAATGGCAAAGCCAACACCAGCGGCCAAGGGAACTTGACCACCGACAATACCGTGACCACCTAAAAATCTTCTGTCTTTGCTAAACATATGCATCGATCCACCGTTGCCTTTGGCACAACCAGTATACCGACCAAACAATTCCGCAAACACTTCATTCCCGGGAATTCCTTTAGCGATGGCTTGGGTGTGGGAACGATACGCTGAGATCATATAATCAGTATCTTTCAACGCCCGTTGCACTCCCACACAAAGAGCTTCTTGACCTATATGAACATGACAAAAACCTGCGAATTTTTGCGCCGTATAAGCCTGTAAAACTCGCTCTTCAAATCGACGGTAATAACAAAGTTCAAAATAAAGTTTCTTCAAAAACTCAAGATCATAGGTTTTCGCTTTTGCGGCCATATCATACTCCTTGTTGCAGCCAAAGGACGGCTCCTGAATAGGTTAGCATAAAAAATTTATCTGTGAAATTCAGCGTTCTGAGATTAATGGAATTAAACTGCCCAAAAAACTACCTGCTACACTTTGTTGTCTAATGACAATCCACATAATTTCTAAGGCCAAATTGTTACTAGCTTCAACCCAAATCCAAAAACACCGCCGCCGACATTTCTAGAAAATGCCCCCCGAAAATCAGACATTCCGTCAACGTCACCATTAAACACTTTCGTGCCTTCACCCTGACCCGTTAGATCGCTAGACGAAAAGAGACTGAACGCTCCATCTCCAAATCGTTTAAGGACAATCTCCGCCTCAAAAAATCCACGCCAAAGGCTCATTGGTCCTGCGTAGCTTGAGGTGCCAAACACAACAGATTCAGTGCGATCATTGATTTTTACTTTCCCAATGGCAACCTGCATAGCAGGACCCAATGAAAGCAATATATCGGGCCATTTTTCAGGAGTTATCCCGAACTGAATATACGGCTTAGCTAACACTGCGCCGAGTTCAAAACTTGCCTTTTTGAGAGGCAACCCAGTCAAAGCATCGTCCTGTTTTGCAGTCTTGCCATTCAAGTAACGAACCCCAAAGCCCACGTCATAGTCAAAATACCAAAAGCCCTGCTTTTTGAACGCACGCTGTAAAAATATTCCAAAGCCACTCGAAGATCCGCCGACCATTCCAACAGAGCATATTTTTTTTGTCGGATCTGCAGAATCTCGGGTACAAGTAGCAGGTACAGAGCTCCCCGCATCGGTCTTATACTTCAAATTCACATAATCTTGAGAATTAGAATAATCGATGCCTAATTGATACTGGGAGACGTACTGAATCGTCTGACTAATAAATGCATTTGATACATGAGAGTAGAATGCAGACGATACGCCAAAGATCAAATATAGAATGAATTTCAAAATTGCCGTCCTTACAAAGATTAGTTTCAAGTCTCTCAAATTTACTTTTTAAAAGGGATCGCCATTCAATTTCAACACTAAAGAGCCCTAAATGCCACAGTAGCATTCGTTCCACCAAATCCAAAAGAATTACTAATCGAAACTCGAATTCGCTTTTCTTTTGCCTTCAATGGGGTGTAGTCAAGATCACATTCAGGATCTGGAGTTTCAAGACCAGCAGTCGGCGGAACAATACTTTTATGTATCGCCATGACTGCGTAAACAGCTTCAATCCCTCCGGCGGCACCTAAACAGTGACCTGTAACTCCTTTTGTAGAAGATATAGAAACTGAATTCGCATACTGCCCAAAAACATGTTTGATGGCCATCGTCTCGAAATGGTCATTCATACTAGTACTGGTACCGTGAGCATTTATGTAATCAACTTCCGATATATTAACCTGTCCAGATTGAAGCGCCATGCGCATACACCTCTGAGCACCTTCGCCTTCAGGAGCTGGCGCGGTAATATGGTGGGCGTCTCCAGACATCCCGTAGCCCACAACCTCAGCGTATATTTTCGCACCTCTCTTTTTAGCATGTTCGTACTCTTCAAGAACTAATACTCCGGAACCTTCTCCCATCACAAAACCGTCACGGTTCAAATCAAAAGGTCTCGATGCAATATCCGGGCGGTCATTGTTTTGACTCAATGCCTTTGCAGCGGCAAATCCTGCAATCGACAGCGGAGTTAGAGCCGCTTCCGCTCCTCCACAGACCATGACGTCTGCCATTCCATTTTTAATATATAACCACGATTCTCCAACACCATGTGTTCCAGAGGCACAGGCAGTGGTGGTACACATATTTGGTCCTTTTAAATTGTGCTGCCTTGATACAAAGCCACTAGCCATATTAGCAATCATGTAAGGTATAAAAAACGGCGTAATTCGCCTTGGCCCTTTTTCCTTAAGAGTATCGTGACAACTTTCAATCAGCTCAAGAGCGCCAAGACCAACGCTCACACATGTGCCGTAGCGTTCAAACTGCGCTCCCGACAAAAATCCACTATCCAAAATCGCTTCTTGGGATGCCTTCGCCGCATACTGTAGAAACAAGGGAGCTCGATTGGCCTCTTTTAATTCCATGGCAGTTCCAATTGAGAATCCTTTCACTTCAGCTGCAATAGTCGTCGGCAATTCTTTCGGATCGAATCGTGTAATCGTTGCGACTCCTGTTTTTGCACTGAGTGCATTCAACCAAGAGTCATTCAAGTTATTTCCGACAGGAGTGACCATTCCCATTCCCGTTACGACAACTCTCCTCATAGTGAACTCCTTTTTAATTTAGAACTTCGCCAGAAAATTCAGTCTGGCGAAAAAGTTTTCAGAATGCTTTGCTTAATGGCCAATGCAAATCACAATAGTTCCCGCACATATCAGGCCCATTTTTAGGGCATTTAGATCTAGGGAGTTTATGAGAACTTGAGAAAGGTATCTAGTAAATTATGATCTGTTAAAAATTGAGCGACTTCGAATCAATTTCCATCGCTTTTTCATAGCCACAATCAAGGGAATATGCGTGGGATCAAGGGGCGACTCAGAAGGAGGAAGTCGATTTTTTTGATATACAAGCCAAAATCCAAAGGATGTCATCAAAAATATTGGCAACCATGCTGCGATAGGTGCTGGAATTGTTCCCTTTTCAGCAAACCATTTGAACGTCATTACGACGACATATCCAAAAATGATTCCTCCGACGCCTCCTAAATAGGCTCGACTTTTTCCACTGCGTGGATCCGTGACTCCTAAAACTAATCCAAAACAAGTAAAAACAAAAATAACAAAAGGTGTCGCGAATCTATAGTGCCATAGAAATCGAGCTTTCAGATAATGCTCTCGACTCACATTCGGATCTTTCGAAATCTTATCTACATAGTCGCTTAGCTGGTTTGGGGAATAGCTTCGATAATCATATTGGGCATCGGCTCCGCCAAGAATCTGTTCACGAAAAAGTCGTAAAATATCTAAAGTCATATTGTCAAACTTCAAGATAGAATGTTCCTTTGATTCAATAGAACTGGAATGCAGAACCCCATCTTTAAGGTTTAAAGACATTTTACCCTCGGCAACAGAACCGGTAATAGTTCCTTTGGGTGCAAATATTTTCCAATTTGCATCGGAGCTCCCTCCAGGTGCAATCATAACATTTGTAAAGGTTGACCGATCTTCTGAAATCTCTTCCACATAGAGCACAAATCGCAAGAAATCTTCCGCAAAGACTCCCGCTTGAAGTCGAAATTTTATAAGGTTATCAACCTCTGTCTGAGTTTTTTCATAAAAAAATCTCTCAAGCTGTTTGCGCCCCCAGGGCTCCCCATATACAGAACAGGCAGCAGCAGCGACATATAAGAAAGTACAAATGATAAAGACCGGAACTGCGCTCTTTTTAAGTGGAAAGCCAGTTGCAAGCATTGCTGCATACTCTCCATCACTAGAAAAGCGTCCAAATGAAATGATGATGGCACCTAAAAATGCAATCGGAATGTTAAAAGACATAAATGGCAAGATAATATAGAGAAAGGGTAAAAGAATATTTTCAAGTGAAAGCCCAAATCCTAGTAGCTCTCGCGACAACCTGACCAATTGAGAAACAACCAAAATAGTACTTAAGATCGTCAAAGTTGTAAAAAACTGTGGTATGACCTCTTTAAGAATGTACCAATAAAGCTTAATGTTACACCCTCTCAACTACCTGAAAATTTACAGTACTTTAGATTATTTTATCTATTTTCAACATAACTTATTCTTAAAGTATAGATGCAAACTTGTGATAATACAATTCTAAGAATACA
>JAPLFV010000246.1 GCA_026390495.1 Pseudomonadota bacterium
ACACGAGGTAACCTGTAATTCGAGGGACACACGACGTATCCTGAACGCTATTAGTTGACTCTCAGTTAGGGAATGCAGCAAGGTATAACCTCATAGACGGGTGCTTTGGAATTAAGGCAAGCGCATGGTCGCAACTTGCTGTGTCTTTGGAGTTCAGTCGTGTGTCCCCTTAACCCCTTAACAAGATGATTAGCATTCTTGCAGTCGTTTAAGAGGAGGAAATTTGAGTATAACCAACGGTATTTCCAAGCCTAACCATCTATTTTTTTGAGTTTTTTAAACTTGATCCGATATCGGTTTTGGAGTGGGACAGGATTCCTCCCGTTTTGGAGAAGTTTATGAGAAAGATCCCTTTATGGAAATTTGTATTTTTAGCTTCAGTTTTTCTGACCATTTTGGCAGGGAGTTCAGCTTATTCTAGAGCTGGAGGAGGCGATGGGTATTCCTCATCTAGCTCATCATCAAGTGTGTCATCGTTTTCTGGCTCAACTTCAAAGAGCTTTTCTGCAGATAATGCGACGTATGACACAATTCTTTTAACCTTGGTTGGTATTTGGATTGTTGGAATTGGCATCAGGAATCTTCTCAAAAAATGGAAATTGCTACCGTCGGCGCAGACGCACCTAAATAGAAAGAGAAAAAAACGCCATCTGCCGCAGTCCGTTGGGAAAAG
The DNA here is from genome assembly GCA_026390495.1 of Pseudomonadota bacterium. GTDB lineage: Bacteria > Bdellovibrionota_B > Oligoflexia > Oligoflexales > RGVZ01 > CAMDKS01. The sequence continues at coordinate 674 of JAPLFV010000246.1, forward strand.
CACAGATGTTAGAGACAAAGATGATGATGAAAAGCTTGCGTCTTAGCCTGAGATCCTTCAGGGCAAACGCCCTTTCAGAACACCTTGCTGCTGTTTAGCGCCGGCAACTAGTTTCAAGAATTCTTTACGCCATAATAATGAACCGTCTTTCTATTTGCTACTTCTAGTCAAATCTACACTAAAGTCACGAAACTCGACCACAGATTGATGCTCTCTTTATTTGGTGCCATTGTGTTTTGGATGCTATTGCTTCAGAACTGTGACTTTGATTGACTTGAGATTATGGTTTTTGTCTAGCGATCATATATACTATGAGCTTACGCTCCTTGATTTGATTCACCAATAATTTTTTAGCCTCAAGTTCATGCGTTTCATAAATAACAACTTGGTGAAGTTGAGCTTTCTTCTTGGAAAGGAACTGGCAATGGTTAAATTTTTTGGTCTTCTCGTTATTTTGACATTGGTATCGGAGAAGTCTTTGGCACAAATTCCGAAAGATAAATCCTCTGTCAAAACTGCAGTGAAAGCGTCATCTAAGAAAAATATCGTAGCGCGAAGGTTGGTTCCTCCCCCATTTTTCCCAATTCCACCAATTGATACTAGGTTTTTCGTTCCTCCTTCTATCAAAGTGTCTGATGTCGAAGTACCTATTTCACTTCAAAAAATGAACATTTCAGTAGAGGTTTCTGGTTTAGACTCAGAAACAACTACAACAATGACATTTCACAATCCAAATAATCGTGTCCTAGAGGGGCAATTGGAGTTTCCTCTGCCTGCTGATTCAGCGGTGACCGGCTACGCTTTGGATATCCAAGGGCAGATGGTCGACGGAGTTATAGTAAGCAAAGAAAAAGCGAGAATTGTTTTGGAAACGGAGATTCGTCGAGGTGTTGATCCCGGAATTGTCGAGCACGTAAAAGGAAACTTTTTTCGTACAAGAGTTTATCCAATACCAGCCAAAGGAAGTCGAACGATAAAAATCGTAACTGTCGCACCATTAGTGCTGGCAAAAGACGATGCCGCTCTGCATATACCACTACCGCAAGGACAGGCAATCGCCAGTCTTGATTTGGAGGTAAAGATAAACAATCCAGATATTCGACCTCAAATTGGGGGTTTTGGAAATTTAACGTTCTCAAACTGGAAAGACGCTTGGACTGCAAAGACTTCGCTTAAAAATGTAACACCTGACAATGATCTTTATGTCAACTTACCTAAACTACCAAACCATTTTGTTCAGATTGAAAATTTAGATGGAGAATTTTTTGTTGGGATCAATGATCTTATTCCTCCGTCAAAAAATATTGAGACGCCCGGCCCAAAGAAAATTAGCATTGCCTGGGATGCCTCTATGAGTAGAAAACCCGCAGCAATTGCCAAGGATCGGGCATTTATTAAGAATCTGTTGGCAACATGGAAGAACCTTCAAGTTGATTTTGTTGTTTTTCGTGATCAACTTGAAGCACCTCAGATTTTTAACATCACAAATGGAGGCGCTGATGAACTACTTAAATTCATAGACACAGTCAGTTACGATGGTGGTACCAATCTATCGACCTTAAATTTCGAGTCGACAAAAAATACAAGTGATCATTGGTTATTGTTCTCAGATGGCATGGCAACTCTGGGTTACGACCTTCCAAAGTTTGGGGGCATTCCGGTAACAGTCGTGTCTTCAGATTCGGCTAGAGATTCGGGGTTGCAGAGATTCTTAGTTGAAGCGACGGGAGGAAGTCTCTTCGATCTTACAAAATTAGATCCCAAAATTGCGGCAACAAATCTAATCCACCAAAGTCCAAAACTGATTCAGGTCAAATCCGCAGTTGGCGCTCTGGAGGATGTTCAGATCCGAAGTGACGCAGGCTCAGATAGAGTCAGCATCTATGCAAAATTGAAGCAAGACACAACCGCAGAGCTGATATATGGAATTGGTAAAACTGTAACCTCGAGAACGAGTGTTGTTTTGAAAAAGAGTACTGCACGTACAAATAATATTTTGGCTCGATCTTGGGCTACTGCTAAAGCTTTAGAGCTAAATGTCTTTCCGGATCATAATCAGCAAGAGCTGCTTCAGCTGGGCCAAAAATACAATTTAGTAACAGCTGGGACCTCTCTTATAGTTTTGGAGAGAGTCTCTCAGTATTTGGAACACAAGATTATCCCGCCGAAGTCGATGCCTGAATGGCAAAATGAATACTTTGCGTCTTTAAAGCAAAATAGTCAGATGCAGCGCAGCAATGAATCCTCAAAAATTGAGCAAGTTGTAAATATGTGGAATGAACGTATTCAATGGTATGACCGAAAATTTTCCTATAGCAAAGATTTCAAATATAACTCAAACAAAAAAACTAACATTCTAGACGATGCTTCGTCGGATGGAGCATCTAATCGAAACAGTATTCCCAGGCCAATGCTTCCGAGAGGGTCAGGCAATGCTGGAAACAACTTTGGATCGGGGTCAGGTGGCGCCGGATCAGCGCAAGGAGGCAATGGTGGAGAGGGAGGAATGGCGGCACCCGAAAGTTACGATGAAGCCAGTGCCGCGAACTCCGCTCCCGCAGAGGCGCCGATGAGCGCTGCTCCAAGTGCAGCCGCGAGCGATGGAATGGCAGAAGGTGTCAGTCAAAAGCGGTCTCTTGCTGCAGGTTCCTCTGCTAATCAGTCCGCGTCCATCAAAATTTCAGAATGGAGTCCATCTACACCTTACATAAGATCTTACGAGAAAGCTAAGCCTGCAGATGTATACAATGTTTATCTAAAGGAAAGAAGCTCCTACAAAGATAGTCCATCGTTCTATTTTGATAGCGCTGGCTACTTTATGAAGATTGATCGTAAACTAGCGATTCGAATTCTTTCCAATCTTGCAGAGATGAAACTTGAAGACCCTGCTTTACTGCGAATGATGGCATGGCGGCTAAGTGAGGCCAATGAGCTCGACTCTGCTATAGAAATTTTGGAAAAAGTTTTGGCGATACGATCTGAAGAATCTCAGTCACACAGAGACCTGGCCTTAGCTCTAGAAAAGCGCATGATTAGAGACAAAAATGATGCAGATGGAAAAAAAGCCTTGGAGCTTCTAAATAAAGTTATTGTAACCGATTGGCCTCATGATCAGCCAGTTGAGGTCATCGCCGTGATGGAACTAAATCATGTTCTCTATGTCATGGAGTCGATCAAATCTGGATCAACCAAAGGCATTTCGTTTATTGATAACAGGCTAAAGAAACTTTTGGACCTGGATATCCGCATCACGATGACATGGGATGCAGACAGTACGGATATGGATTTGCATGTCATTGAGCCCTCTGAAGAAATGGCGTTTTACGGTAATAATTTGACCCAAATTGGCGGGCTTGTTTCACGAGATATTACCCGTGGATATGGCCCAGAAGAATATGTCATCCGCAAAGCAATGCCAGGAAAATACACTATCAAAACCAATTATTATGGCAGCTCACAACAAACGCTTTTGGGCCCAGTAACTGTGAGCGCAACGGTCATTACGAACTATGCTCGTCCGAATGAGAAACGCCAACTTTTAACTCTCAGATTGGAATCACAAAAAGATTCAGTAGACGTTGGATCCATACTATTTGGCGCTGGTCAATCAGGTCATCAAAATCAAGATGCAACAATCACTCGGGTCTCGAAGGAATTAGTCAAGAAGCTCAAGAAAGGTATGTCGGGGTCAGAGGTCATTTCTCTTTTAGGGGAACCAAACCAAAGGCTAAGCAGTGGTGTTTCGATATTTAAATATGTTCTCATCGATGGAACCGAGATCAAAATTGGCTTCGGAAAAGGCCTCATCTATATTGTTGAGGTTCAAGAAGGTTCTGAAATTAAATGGCCAATTTAGGATTCAATCCAATGAAATTGTATTTACTGCTTCAGTTTGGCTTGACCTTGATTTTGACCTCGCAAAACGCGCTCGCAAAAGATGTTTGGGGTCGATTTTTTTCTTTGTGTGATCCAGAAAACGGCCAGTTTATAGTTCGACGAGAGTCGTCTTCGCCAACCAAAGGTAAAGAGCAGGAAATTGTTGTTTCCGTTGACTCATCCAAAAAGGGCAGAGGTAGAGATCCAAAAAAAATGGCTCTCAAACATAAATCAATTGAATGTAAATTAAATGTCGGAATCGTGAAGTTTTCATTGGGTCTATTGCCCTTAACGCCTAAGATTAAATCTAAGTGTTCTTTTGATTACGATGTGGTTTCCGCGATCACAATTGACGGGATAAATGTTGCAAATAGCTTGAATTGGGCGACGTGTCATTGGAATAGGAAAATTCATTCGATTGAAATTTCAACAAAGACGAAATCTATAACGTTTAACGTTGATGAACAAAGTGCCCGATCTGCGCAAACAATCTCTTTTGAGACCGCGATGTACGAATCTTTACCGCGACTGGATGGAGATGTTGTTCTCAGCAATAGTAAACCTGAGGGTGCATTGGAAAAGCACATTCTTTCCAAGTTCCATAATAGAAAAGAAATTTCTGTTGTAAGCACAAGATCAAATCGATGGCATATCTTGCAGGGCCGATCTTGTGGTGATTGTGGTGCCGAATTAGCTCTTTATGCCGTCAAAGAAAAAGACTTATTGCTTGGCTTGGAGCGCAAGTCGAAGGAATATGCAATGCCTGGGCAAGTGAGGGACTATGCGTCTGGAAAATTGATTGCTCACACACGAGTTTTCTATGGATCCTGCATTTCAAATATTCAGGCAGCACTTGTCTTTGTAGGAATTGAAAATCAAGACGCAAAGCTTAAGTCGTTTAAAAATTTCGTGGAACTTTCCGATGAGCCCTCTTCGCTAAAACCAGTGCCGGATTCTTTTCAACCAGAAAAGTTGCCTCAAAATTGTGAAGAAATCCAGGGCGTTGATAGAATTTCATCGCCCTAAAGGTTTTTGCAGTGCAACTCAAATCTGTGCTCTAGGTTGGTCCTTATCGCTCTGGAACCAATTGCAAGCCTTCTATTCTCTAAAGGAGGCTGTGCAGAAATCCTTTACCTCTCTAAAAGAGACCGACCCAACAAGTTTACAATGTCCAGCAGCGGCGTAGATATACATAAGCTTGTAAGTGCTATCACAGTCTGTTCTTTCGCATGCCTTCACTTTAACATAGCGATTATTTCCCTCGGAAGTATTCCCAGAATTACAAGCAAAGACGTTTGCTTTCGAGCCGCTCATATCACAAGTAAGGGAATAATCGGACTCCGCGAAAACCACATTGCTTAAGACAGAAGTAAAAATAAAAATTAGAAATTTTGATCGCATAAAATGTCCTCCTAAAAGGGCCCTGTGCAATACATATGCCATTGACAAGTCCATAATATCAGCGACTTAAAATGTGTGATCAAGCCAATTTGACGTATTATTATCCTTTTTTAAGTGTCATTTGTGAACCAGTTAACTTGATGACGCGGTTCGCATCGACATCGCCTTGATGTTCGTGAGGCAAAGAACATCTAAATGAAATCTTAAAACTATATTCGCCATTTTTTTAAAAAATTAAAAGATGGCGTCTTTCAAAATAGTTGAAACCCATCTGAAGATTACTTCGGATCCAAATTTAATCGCTGTCCGTTGTTTGACTAAATAAATAAACAAAATATACAATAATGAATAAATAAAAGTAAATTGACAGAAAATTTCAAATAAAATTAATCCGTTGATCAGGAGAGTGACGATGAATAGGTATTGCAAATTTATCGCAATTATCAGTTTCTTAAGTGCGTCACTTTGCCTTCAACTTGGGTGTAAAGCGACGCCTAAACGAAGTGACGTGAAAGATATTGGTGCCAATGCTGACCAGCGATTTAACACGTTTGATGTCAATGATGTTTCTTATCTTTTTCCCTTTAAGGGCGGAGTGCTCAGCCCGGGAATTTCTGCAACGGATACATTCTCAGATGGAAGTGAAGTTTACCCTGCCGATGTTTTTGATTCTGTGACCAAATTTGTACAGACACAAAAAATTACGGGGCAAGGCACGTTTACGAATCGCTCTGATTGGAAAGTCATGAGCTTTAGATTTGACCCTTGTGCACCGTCTTCCTTGCCCGCAGTAGTTGCTAAGTTTGGCTGTCAAGTTCAGTTAAGATTTATTGCCCAACCTGTCATAAGTGGTACAGATGAGGATTTTACTGCGCATTTGGTTTTCACTTTGGGAGTGCTTAATCCTGAAAAATCAAATTACGTAGGTCACGTCGAAGGTTCCGGCACCCCTTCCTTTAAAGAACTAGTATTAGATTTGCAGGACCTAAAAAAGCAATCTCCAGTTAACACGACAGGACTTGCTTTAAATGTTCATCCGGGGCTTGCTGCTGATGCTGACGGATCCTACGCTGCCAAAGTTAAGGCATTTTTGTTCAAGCACATGTCATCTAAGAAACTTGCCGCGGTTGCGTTTATGGGATTGCAAGGTGGTGGTCCTGAGCCTTGGATCTTCATCGCAGGCGGAATGGTCCCAACTAAAGATGGCGCGCCGGTTTTAGATCCGACTCAGGTGGCAACTGCCAATGGTCGTGGATGGTTTCCTGTTGACGCACCTGTCACTCCTGCAGGAACTAAAGCATTGACCCTTAGTTTTTTAGATCGTCAAAGAGTTATTCCATTGCCCACTGGTTTCACAAGTACTCAACCGCTTTTTGACTTTAATCTTTCAGATCCTGCCGTACTTGGTAAGGTCTACGATATTGATCAACCGGAAATGACTCATTTTTTCAATATGGACTGTGTCAGTTGCCATTCATCAACAACCAGGATGACAAATAGAGGAATATCAGCGGCAACTAATCCAAATCGATATATTGCACCGGCAGGCATCACTGGGTACCTCGCAACGAACGTCGTGCCAAGTAATCAATGGAACGTTAGAAACTTTGGATATTTCGGCGGAAGTGCAACGGTGTCTTCTCGAGCTTTGACTGAAACAGCATCGGTGGTGGACTTTACCAATAAGGAGCTTCTTAAAGGCGAGAATCCAGGGTTAGTCTGTGGAGATCGCGCAGTGGCGGATAAAATTTGGGATTGTATCGTCATCAGCGGTACTCCTGAGACGCAATGTTTTGCCAATGCTGGATGTAAAATTGCCGACAGAACGGCTCCCACTGTCCCTCCTCCTGCTCCCGTTGTGCCTGATAGCGACACAACGACGCCTGTTGTAACTAATCCAGTAATTCCAGTTGATAACCCCAATAAGCCTGAGGATGTCGGCTGTGATTTAGCTAAACGAACAAATCAGGCAGGCGCAAAAATAGAGAAGCAAGGTCAATTTGCTACTATTTCGCTATCCAGTTTAGATGCAAAATGTTTCACCCTGAATCTTGAACGAAAGTTTAATGGGAGCATGTTTTTTGGGAAGTCGGGAAATGCTGTGAACAAAGCAACGGTAGATATTCAATGCTCTGATGGGAATGAATGCCGCATATCAGGATTGCCTGTCGGTAGTGAAATCGCTTTGTCTCCAAGTGGAAGTAAATCGAGAGCAGCAATCGTTAACGCATTCCGAGACACCTTGCAAGCAAGTGGAGAATTCGTTTTCGAAACCTCAGACTCTGGCCAAAATGGTAGTAAACCTTCATTTAAGCTATTTTGCAATAAATCGACATGCAAAGTTACGACCAACATTAAGTGATTATTTAATTTAGGTGCACAAGTCGTCGCGAGTTTCTAAATGGAAACTCGCGATTTAGTTTAACCTCTGGAGATATTGAAATGCCTTTGTCGTCTGCTCAACTGGAAGCATTTGCTGAGGTTGCAAAATGTGGGGGCTTTTCAGTTGCTGCAAAAAATCTTCACATCACCCAGTCTGCGCTATCGCAGCGCGTCATGAACCTGGAGAAGGAGCTTGAAACGGCACTTCTTGTGAGAGATCATCACGGTATTCGATTAACTCAAGCGGGAGAATCTCTTTTAAGGCATTGGCAAACAGTGAGTAGTCTTGAAAGTGAAGTGCTCGAAAATCTCGGAGTAAAGAATAGTCAAGCAGCGGGGATGATCAGAGTCGCCACATTTTCATCGATCGGCAGGTCAATTGTTCTGCCTGCCTTAGCGAAAGTTGTGGAGCGATATCCAGACATGAATTTGCAGCTTCTTTCGAAAGAAATTCGGGATCTCCTGCCGAGTCTGTCAAAAAATGAAGTCGATTTTATATTCACTACGGAGTCAACAAACCGATCAGATATTGAGTCTCACTTAGTTGGCTACGAGGAAAATGTTCTAGTTGAGTCTACTTCAAAAAAAGCACGAAATGATGTGTATTTGGATCACGATAGTGAGGATCAAACAACATTTAAATTCTTTAGCATACAAAAGAAAAAGATGCCGAAGATGTTGCAAAGATCGTATCTCGATGAGATCTATTCTTTAATCGATGGAGTTGCCTGCGGCTTGGGACGAGCGGTGATCCCACGCCATTTAGTTGATGGTAGGAAGGGGATTAGAGAGGTTGAGGGACTAAATCCGTTGAGATTGCCTGTATACTTTCAATATTTTAAACAACCCTACTACACTAAGTCACACAATGCGATCGTCACTCAGCTGCAAATAGATATTCCAAAGTATCTTATGAGTGAAATCTAGTTTGGATCATATAAGCTCTCGACAAAGGCGCGGTATCTGAGAGCCCCAATATGAACAGACTGATCTTCCGAATCCATTTCTCCATTTAA
>JAPLFV010000218.1:0-23927 GCA_026390495.1 Pseudomonadota bacterium
GCCATGCTTCAATCCTCTATCTGCAATCTGCGTGTGCTAATGAATGTCTGATGTTTGAAAAGTATCAGCTTGTATTTTTAATTCATTAAGTTGATGGAAATTTCGCAAAAAAATGAGTCTGTAAAAATCGCTAAACATAAAATGGCTAAGGGCAAAATTATACGAGTGCCGACTATATTCATCAGTTATTGTGTCGTAATTTTTACATTGTAAATTAAAATCGACATTGTGAGTTTCACAATCAAAATTCTGCAGTTAAAAAGCATTGGCATAGCGGTACTAACATTGAGTGATGTTATGAATCCGCAACCAATGCTTTAAGGAATTGCTATGAATCAATATCTTTGTCTAATTTTTTTACTATCTGCGAGCTCATGCTTTGGCAATGAACTCCCCCAAAGTCAGCCCGATGAGGGAGTAAAAACCTCGCACAGCATAGAGCTAGAGGGAGTCCTTACAACTGGCGTTGCCTATCGATACTCTTATAACGAAAACAACATGACTCTAGGAGTCGGCTACAAAACTTTCCGAGTCGGTTACAAGCGAGAACCAGATAAACCAGATTTCTTTTTGAATTATCAAGCTTTTCTTGGGGAATATCCTTTCGATTTTATTTTTTATCGCAGTACCCGGATTCGTGGGAAAGCTGAGATTGATGGATTAGGCAGTGTTAAAGTATTAAGCCACGCCTATTACGTTGGTGTTGGATCCTGGTTCAAATCTAAAATTACAGAAAATTTCTATATTCCAGTCAGTTTTGGTCTTGATTATCCACTCATGAAAGAGTCTCGTTTTGAATCTGACGCCGTTGATGATCAGGTCACAGACAATATAAAATCATTTTCCGTCTACGTACGACTAGGAGCTGGCTATGAATTTTAAATTTATGATTGCTAATATTTTGACTGCGACCTTGACCATTTCAAGCTGCGATCCCATGAATAAAGTTTCAGGTATTGTTAGAGACGATCAAGGTAATCCTGTCTCGGATGCCAAAGTAGAATTCTACTTTCCTGAGAACTATGAACCTACCTCACAGGCGGGGGCTAAAACCGATGAGAACGGAGAGTTTGAATGGGTCTTTATTGCACCTTCAATCGATCAGGAAGGTTACCTCATAGTTTCAAAGCCCGGGTACAGCAAATTGATTCAACCCTATGTCGCTCGTTCCTATGCATCAAAAAAGGATAATCGGGCTGACTTGACTTTAGTTAAGGAGTAGCATTCGAGGTTCGTTATAATGATTGGTTTATGTTTGACAAAATAGGAAAATTTAATACTTTTAGATTAAATATAACATATAAGTTTGTGGAGAATTTGATGCCCTACCCTGTCGAATATCAAAGAGCTTCAGATACGTTTTCTAGTTTTCTCATTGATGTTCGAGACAATGCTCAGATGCGTAGTAGCCATATGGCATTCACAATGACGCAAGGCATTTTGCAGGTTTTTAGACGAAGACTTTCAATTGAGGATGCCATTCGATTTGCAAATATTTTGCCAGCAGGCATTCGGGCATTGTTTGTGGCAGATTGGAATCCTTTCGAGGAACGAAAGCTATTCTGCGATAGAGACGCGATGATTGCCGAAGCCAAAACCTTACGATCACAGCATAATTTCATTACAGAAACGGCAACACCGCTGGAGGATGTCGCATAGGCCATAAGAAAGCATGTGGAGGAGAAAGTGCTAGATGAGCTTCTTGAAACTCTACCAAAGGGTGCCGCAGATTTTTTTCGCGTTTAGGATACAGAGTCAAAAGACGATGGAATAAATAAATCTATTGCAGATCTTCGATCAGAAATCGAGGCTACGCTTGGATTGTCGGCAAATGATTTTTAGTGTACAACTGCCCTCTTATGCCAGATAAAATATTTTCTAATCCTCGGCTAGCCGCCATATATGACCATTTTGATGGACCTAGAACAGACTTGCTTCATTACCTTTCCATTGCAAAGGAACTAGGTTCCAAGTCAATTGTCGACATAGGCTGCGGCACTGGAAGCTTTGCCTGTAAACTGGCTGAAGAGGGTTACTCAGTCACAGCCGTGGACCCAGCTGATGCATCGTTGAATATTGCTAGAAGCAAACTGAGCGCGGAAAACGTCAATTGGATACTTGGAGATGCGACAAGCCTTGGAACATCGATGGCAGACACCGCTTTTATGACGGGAAATGTAGCGCAGGTTTTTGTTTCTGATGATGCCTGGCATCGAAGTCTTACTTCAATTCATAATGCCCTTTGCATGGGTGGCCATTTCGTTTTCGAGGTTCGTGACCCGTCCAGAGAAGACTGGAAGAATTGGACAAAGGAAAACACATTCACTCGATTGGAGATTCCAAACATTGGTCCAGTTGAAGGCTGGTGTGAGCTATTGGATGTATCAAGCGATTTAGTCAAATTTCGTTGGACATACCTGTTTGCTTCAGATGGTGCAATCGTCACGTCACTTTCAACTCTTCGATTTAGAGACTATGATGCGATTGTGAGCTCCCTAAAAAGATCAGGATTTGTGGTTGATAGTGTCAGAGACGCTGCTGACAGGCCCGGTAAGGAATTTGTATTCGTTTGCAGCAAGCTTTAGACGGCTGCGCGAAAACACATATTGGACCGGAATCCTTGATATCCCCAAATTGATCTCGAAAAGGCATAGGATTTTTCCTTAAAACAAATTAAGGTAAGGGCATCAGGAAGTTCAACAATTTCAGCAGGATAACATTTCCCTATCAGCAAGGATAGAACTCTCATGTCATTACCAAAAGAATTACTCGTGAAGTCCTTGGGCATATTGCCACAAAATTTAATTAGCCTTTCAGTTGGCGCTGTGGTCCGAGCAAAATTACCAACCACATTGGCGAAACCACTCAATAAAATTTTTGTGAAGACTTTTGGAATCAATATGGCTGAGGCCGAGTTTCCATTGGCACACTATGAAACAATCGAAGACGTCTTTACAAGAAAGCTTCAATCAGGTGCCAGAAAGGTGGCTAACGCAGCCTTTGTGGCTCCATCTGACGGAGTGCTGGTTAAATCATTAGAATCATCTGATGGGACTGCAGTGCAAGCCAAGGGAATATCTTATTCGTTATCAGAGCTCGTATTGGGTTCAAAAGGAAAGCAAAATCCCGAAGCCTTAGGATACCTGCCCACTTGGTTTTCAACAGTCTATCTTGCCCCACACAATTACCACAGAGTTCATGCTCCGATGTCAGGTGTCGTAAAAGCTCTTAGGTATATCCCTGGGCGCTTATGGCCAGTGAATTCTCCTGCAGTTCAAGCGATTCCTGGCTTGTTCTGTCGCAATGAAAGGCTAGTGTTTGATTTGGAATTGCCTGAAGGTGGAAAAGCAGCCGTAGTCATGGTTGGGGCTATGAATGTAGGTCGAATGACGACTCCTCTTGATTCGGAGTTTGTCTCCAATGCTGTCGATCGACAGCTAGGCAACCACCAAGTAACGGAAAAGCAATTGAACTATCAATTGAACGCCGGCGATGAAATAGGCACCTTTATGTTGGGATCAACGGTGATTATCGTATTGGATGAAAAGGCTCGACTTGCCTTATCTCCTGAACGAGTTGATACCCCTCGCTCTATCAAGATGGGACAGACCTTGATACAATCATGAAGAGTTAGTCGCTGGCGTGAAATCCAATTTTCTTAGTTTCGCGCCAGCGACGAATTAAAGAAACGTTAAGCCAAGAAACATTGGGCCAATCTGGAGATATAATGTCAGTTAATTTAGAAAATTCAGCGCACACTAAAATAGTTTGGTCGTTTTCAAGTCAAGTTCTTGACAGTGATTTAGCTAAACGGATCGCCGACGAGAAGGTATCAGCTGTTAGGCTCGTGTATCACGGCGACTCGGAAGATCGAATTCCAAAATTTATTGATGACTACTACAAGAGTCACAACACATCCTTACGTAACCAAGCTGCTATTATGGTTGACCTGTCTGAAGGTGCGCGTGCACAAATTACTGGTTTAACTGATGTCGTTGATTGTCAGCACGGCGAGAAATTTAAATTTATTCATAAGAGAGATGCGTCCAATAAAAATGAAATCGCTGTCCAAGTTCGCTACTGGGACGGACTATTTCGTGAAGGCGCTCAAGTCTATATTGGATATGGTTTAGTTGTTTTAAAAGTTCTTGAGATTGGCAAAGATTTTGTATCACTTGAAGTGGTTCAAGGCGGTCAAATTTTTCCTGATTCCGAAATTCATATTCCTGAAACACGTGCAAAACGAACTTTAGCAAGCTTTGACAAAAATCTTTTGCAAAAACTCGTGGATCGACGAGTCAGTTATTTTGTTTTGCCAGGTATTACAGATCCAAATGAGATTAAGGCATTTAGGGATCATCTTTTGACACTTTCTAAAGACCCACCATGGCTAATTTTACGTGTTGATAGCAAGAAAGTTTACGAAAATTTGGATTCATTGATTGAAACGGTGGAAGGACTTCTGATTTCAAGGCGCGAACTTGCGCTGACCACGAGTCCAGCGACGATTCCTATGGTCACAAAAGAAATTATCCAAAAATCTAATAACTATGCAAAATTTGTTGTAACAGCGAGTGAAATGCTTGGCTCGATGCGACGCGGACCGACTCCGACTCGAGCTGAAGTTTCGGACATTGCAAATGCAATTCACGATGGCTCAGACGCCCTGATGTTATCGGAAGAAGTAACACATGGACGATTTGGTGTGAGAGCACTTGGTGTCATGCACAATGTGATTGAAGACACTGAAAAGCAACATATCTCAGAGCTGAATTGGATGAAGTTAAGTCCTGACATTGAAACTGAGATGGATGCTGTGGCTTTTAATGCCTATAAGACCGCAGAGAGAGTGCGTGCCAAAGCGATTGTCTGTATGACGAAGAGTGGTAACACCGCTTTGAGATTGTCGTCGTATCAACCACCAGTTCCTATTATAGCCGTGACATTTCAAAAAGATGTCGCCAATCGGTTGAATATTGTGCGCGGTGTTCAAGCCGTCGTTTTAGATTCAGATCCAGAAATCGGACAGGTCTTACCACATGTTAACGACAAATTGATCAAAGATAGTTGGTTAAAGCCTGGAGACAAAATTGTCTTCATTTCGGTAACTTTATCGCCGGTCAGCATGAAGGGTAGTAACTTGTTCACAGTGCAGCAGCTCCAATAAAGCAAAACGGGAAAGTTACTGAAGTTATTTTTCTAGTTGGGTTTCATCATTAAACTGCTCACATGATATTTTTCTTGGTTCGAGGATTAGTCTTCATCGAGGTGAAAAATGATTCGTGCACGTCAATGTTGGTTCTTTAAAGGGGCGATGGCTGCAGGGATTGCCAATGCAGCAAGCTTTGCAACCCCTGCAATAGCTGGTGCTACAGGCCCCACTGTAGGCAATCCTGAAGTTAACGAGGCTTCTGAGGAGCCGAGTCAACGTCCGGGCTTATCCTCGCGGAAGGTTGCGAGTCCATTGTCGGCAGGTGTCTCGCCGTATGGGCTTGTGGATGCTCGACACGTAACAACAGATTATTTCAGTGCCGACCAGGAGCGAGAGCGCAGAGATACATCCGTGCATGGAAATATGCAACTTGGTATGAGAATGTACCAAGATAAACTTGATTTGAGCTTTACTGCAGGAGCGGTAAAACTTCCCGCAAGCCAGGCATTCTATCAAAAGAGGCCGGAATTGCTTGCTGATGTCTATTTGTATCGAAGTGAAAGCATGAATCTTCTTTGGTACAACTCCCTGCAGGTTCCTGTCCGTGAAAAAGATAGAGATCCGACAGAGTTCGTTGATTCTGACCTATGGGAGCGCGATTCGTTAAGGGGTATCGATGCATCTATCTATAAGATAGGGTTGGCTCCCTCTGCAAAGTATGACTGGCGAATGTGGGGCGGCAAATATGCAATTCGAGGTGGAGCTGAGGCTTGGACTAAAATGTACTCTAAGCCTCTCTACATTGACGAAAGCAATAGCTCTGGGGGAGAAGGAGTTGGGTTGCTTAAACTCTCAAGCGACACGGTAGACAAACCATTTGAGGATAGAGCGATGCGATATGTCCATCAGGAAAGTGTCGCCATCGTTTTCAATCCTAGCATTGTTCAAGGCGCAAGCATTGACCTCGGTGCCCACATAGAAAGCCGCTATTTGCCCCAATATTTTAAGACGTCAAATGAAGAATGGGACTTAACCAGACTTTAAGTTTGCAGAACGAGATTTTTCTTTACAGAAATGGCTTCTTTAGTGAGAACAGAATCAGCGACCAGAGGCGTATGCGAAATATCGTAAAAATCGCCGCAAAACTTTAAGTATTGTATTGAGTTGCAGGAAGCGAGAGTTGACATGGGCCAGTCCTTTTTGGAAATCGAGCATAAGTTTATTGTGCAAGATCGCTTTGATCGCGATGATTTTAAGAGGCAACTTACAAACCTAAAGCCCATTAGGATCGATCAGTTTAACGTATTGGATACCTATTATGTCCTTAAAGGCCAAAGTGGGTTTGTTTATCGACACAGATTTGACCGTGAGATTGATCAATTGACTGTTAAATCTGTCGAAAAGAATTCAACCATTCGTCAAGAAATCAATTTAAACCTTATACATTCAGCGGGCTCTCAAACAGAAGGGATAAAGGCTTTTTTGTCCACTTTTGGTGTGGAGTGGTCCCAATGTCTTAAAAAAGATGTGCTAGTGGCCTATTATTCTGACTGTGAAATTGTCCATTATATCGCGACTTGCGAGAATAGAACCGTCCATTGTGTCGAGTTTGAGGCAGTTGGTTACAGTGATGTCAATGCAGCTCTGCAAATTTTAAGTAAATATGAAACTAAATTGGGGTTTGACCAATCAAACCCCGAAGAAAAATCTCTCTTTGAGCTGTTACTTATTCCCACGGCTCCAAGTCATGTGGTAGAAATGTTTCGAAAAGTCTTGAAGACGAAATAAATTACGGAGGTCAGCAATGGGATTGAAAGACACAATTCAAGAAGATATAAAAACTGCAATGAAGGCCAAAGATGCGGGGCGCTTAAGCGTATTGAGAATGATTTTAAGCGAAATAAAGTATGCTCAAGCTCAGGTCAATTTGCAAACAGAATTGCCGGAAGCAGATGTTCAAAAGATCGTTAGCGGATATCAAAAAAAACTAACAAAAAGCCTTGATGATTACCCGGATGGCGAAAAGAGAACAGCCATTGTAAACGAGATTAAAATTGTAGAGTCTTACCTTCCTAAAAAGGCAAGTGAATCTGAGATCACCAATGCAGTCGATAAAATCTTGAAAAGCACAGCTGACCGCAATTTTGGCGCATTGATGAAATTAGTCATGGCAGAATTGGGTGAGGCAGGCGATGCTCGATTGGTGAGTCAGTTACTTAAAGCTAAAATCGGATAAAATTTCGCTTGTTAGAGTGAAATCTCTAAAACTTTTATTGGAATTTTTACAGAAAAAAAATTGGCATTTCAAAAATAAAACGTGAATAGAATAGACGTATCAAATTCAAAAGCCCACATATGATTATGTGGGCTTTTGTTTTTGCTAAAGTGTGCGTCCCTCAACGCTTTGGGGTATAATCAGAGTAGGTAAAAAATCCTAATGTATTTTTTATATGTCCCGATAGTGCAGAATATAAGTAGATATCTTTTACCTCAAATTTTTTTGTTGCAGCTATGACAAGTTGATTAAAGGAATTTCGTGATTCATTCATTAGCAAATCAAAAAAATAAAATAACGCAACGTTGCGTTGTTGGTATTTTTTCTGTTTTTGCATGGACACAATTTTCTTTCGCTAAATCAAATGAAAGTGAAGACTGGCTTGCATTTGAGCGACCTGCCCCACTTTCGCACTTCGATGCGAAATCAAAATCAAGACGGTTGTATGATGATCGTACCGATGTTGTTGTGAGTACGGCGCGAGATCTTCGCATGATGATCGACGGCGCAGAAAATTCATCTAGTAATTCTGTCGAAAATTTAGAGACCACGGTTGAAATCAATGCAGAACATTGGTTTGCAAGTTTACCTAACAACGTCGATCAGCCAAAATTTGCGAAAAACTCTCAGGCATCAGAGTGCAAATTCAATGTTGTTGATAATGTTTATGAATGTCAGTCTGTAAAAATCAATATATTTGGTGTTGCCGTCAAGAGCACTCAAGAGCCCCAAATTTTAGTCATTGCTCCTTCAGCTCAAAAATTGGAGCATGTGAGTGAAGATGTACTCGCTGAAAATGAAATATACCTAGAAAAATCTAGCGCTGAAAATCAATACTCGTCAATGATTCCCTCTGTTTCACCTAACTCTAAGTCAGAAAAATCTTTAGCGGATAGTAAGAATTCAGTTCAAGTTAAAGAATCCAATGACATTAGATTGTTCAAAGGTGCAGCGGGAATTGTAACGACAACTGGTGGGAAAATTGTTTTTGATTCGATTGATTCGATCAAAAAAATCATCTTAACACCTGATGTAAAGAAATCTCATGTATCTATGTTTATTCGCGATCCTTCGATTGCGACAGTTGATTTAGTATCTATGACTCTGAAGGCACATATCGAAGGTGCTACAGAAATGTTTGTGGTTTCAAAAGACCGCATTAGCATTATCCCTGTGAAGGTGACTGTATCTGCGTTGGCTGTGGCAGCGGTGGCATTGCCATCCGATACATCTTCAAAAGCTGTGGCGTCCAATGCCCAAGGAACCTCCAGATTACTTCCTGCACCTCAATTGTCTGTTCCAGAGTCGCTCGTATCTTTAGATTCTTTGGATAAGGCCGCCTCTGGCATGCGCTCTTCGTATACTAATAGTGAGTCTGACAAAAATTCAGCATTGGGCTTAAAGCCAGTCGATAGTCTAAAAGTGCCTGATGAATTGATGGAAACAGATGACGATTCTAATCTCAGCAATGATTTAAAAAATGTTTCCTTTGCTCACGGCAAATCCGCAGCTCGGTTTAATAAGATGTTTGTCCGTTTGATAGACGAGCGATCGAGTTGGAGTGGTAACGTTGTATATCCAGTGGGCGGGCTAACTCTTAGAATGATAGGTACTGAATTCGAGGCGAAATCAGATGGCCAGGGCTATATTGAGATACCAGATGTTCCGGTCGGGTCTAGGATATTAGCAGAGGTCATTGACCAAAACGGTGCCACGATGCCTGGATTTTTCGAGTTAGTTCCTGACATTAGCACCACCAAGAAAAGTAGTGCTCAGGTCGTTATGGTCCGACGATACTTATCGTTAGAGTATGCAGCGCGGTTGGCAGGTGTCGTTCCGAACATGCAGCAGTCTTCAATTTGTGCAACTATAGTTAAGTCTACTCAAGATAAAACTCCAGTCAGCGGACAAAGGGTTACGACCGCAATGGCTGGCATTGGACCATTTTATTTTGGAGACTTGGGCTACATTGATACGCGCCTATCGTCCACGGGACGAAGCGGACGATTTTGCTATTTCAATGTGGATTCAGGACCGGCAACGTTTGGAATCTATTCAAAGGACTTTCAAGTTAGCGGTCAAAGTTCAGAAGCCCAGCACTCTGTGGTCTTGCTCACGGCAGTTGGCCGACACAGTGAAGAACTCATAGGACTTGAAGATGCCCGTCATCTAACGACCTCCATGGCATCGATTCCGACGGCAGCAGAGCAGCTTTCCTCTGATGCACAGGTCTCTAATCGCTATCTTCCTGTTGAATATGCCGATATTGCTGCCTTGGGGCATGCTGATCCAATGATATCAATAGACGAAGGGGTGTTTACGACGGCAAATCCTGTAATTCCAATTAGGGGTAGGATTTGGACGGTAACAAATTCGTCGGACTATGAGCCAAGTATTCAGGCGACCTCCATCAAGTTGCCTGGCCATCGGCAGATTACGTCTCTGATTCCTAGAGGATTTGTGGATGACATGACGCATTATGCGCAAACGACCCAAGAAAATTCACAAGGCACGATCGTTGTTGAGCATGCCGCTGTGTCGGGGCAGGGCACTGAGTCCGTGAAAATTAAATTGGTGGATTCATCAGGAAAAGAGGCAGGAGAGGGTTGGTATTTTAGTGACCTTCCAATTGCAAAGGCTGTCTTCTTCAATGTTCCACAAGGGGTGTATACCGTTGTAGTTGAGACGGCATCGGGACATTGGCTCACAGCTGATACGGCTGTCTCTTATGAAGAAATGTCGACCTTTGTGCGCACAGGTGCGCCGCTTGAGAAAAAGCTTTTGCGAAATAGTGTCCAGAACTAGCCGCCCATAAATCCTTTGAAGACGTCAATTCCTAAGATCCATTCAAAGACACTCGTCGAGAATAGAATTCATAGATGAAAAATGACCGAAAAATAAATCTCGCAATCTCGATTATTACCGGCCCAAAGGCGTCTTTTTGGTTGTTTCCATACATCGTTCCAATAGTGTCAATTTTCTATGTTCTTTTCGTAAATTTTTATCGAAAGGGTTTGTGGCTCGTCTTTCTGTGTACCCTATTGTCAGGACTTGTTGTTTTTTTGCCGTACATCATCGCTAAACTCAACTATGGTAGTAGAAATAATATTAGTTTCAAGAGAGTCACAAGTTCAAACGAGATGGAAAGGAAATTCTATTTCTATAACTTTTATTCAGGAATTTTATGCTTGATTTCTTGTTTGATCATAACCTTCCTACTATTATTTTCGAATGACTTCCCGTATGAATTTATTGTTCTCGATTGTATTTTGGCGACGCTGACAGTTTGTCACTTCTATATTTTCAAACGTGGGCTCGAATAGCCTGTCTTGATCAGGGTCGCCTTTGTGCCCAACTCCATTGGAGAGGTGATTTAATGTTTTTCAAGGTTGCAAGAAATTGCGACCAAGAGATCTCTGCATAAGAATTATTTGTTATCCATTGCGAATTTGCGATGCTAAGATCCGAAGGGTAATTTTTTAAGGATATATCAACGATGAAAAAAGCTGTTATTTTTGATTTAGGAAAAGTCTTCGTCGATTTTGATGTTGGATTGGCCTGTAAAAATATTGGAGCAGTATTGAATGAGTCAGAGTCTGATGTTTTTAGATTTTTGTTTCAAAACGGACTGGAAGATAGATTTGAAAGAGGCGAAATTTCTACAGATGAATTTTATCAAGAATTTCTTAAGAGGTTTAAGAATCCTTTTTTAAGGTCTGATCTTGAACGGGCTTGTGCCGATATTTTTACGGTCAAGCAAGATTCCGTGGATTTTCTCTGGCGCCTAAAACAGAAATTTTCTGGAAATATAATTTTATTGTCTAATACCAATGCCATCCATTGGGAATTCATAAAGCAAAAATGGTCTTTTGTGGGATGGTTTAATGAAAGAGTTTTGTCCTTCGAGGAAGGTGTGATGAAACCAAATCCAAAAATCTATCATAAGGCAATACAGCTTGCAGGGTGCAGGCCTGAAGAATGTTTTTTTACCGACGATCTTCAAGCGAATGTTGAAGGTGCTGTTAAATGCGGAATTCATTCTGAAGTGTTTATATCGGCGAATCAGATTGAACCAATAATTTGCAAATTAATTTGAGGTCAAAGTGAAACTATCTATTAAGAAGCAAATTGTCGCACTCGGTGGAGGGGGTTTCTCGATGGAGCCAGAAAACCCATTGCTGGACCTATATGTTTTAGGGCTCGCTAGCAAGAAAACACCAAAGGTATGTTTTATCCCAACAGCAAGTGCAGATTCCTCTGAGTATACAGTTAATTTTTATCGTTCTTATTCTCAATTTGATTGCCAAACCACTCACCTATCATTGTTTAAGCCCCCAACAGCAGATATTGAATCATTCGTCATGGATCAAGATGTCTTCGTTGTTGGCGGCGGTAATACAAAGAATTTAATCGCACTTTGGCGTGAATGGAAGTTAGATCAATTTTTGTTTAAGGCCTACAATGCTGGAAAAATCCTTTCTGGCATCAGTGCTGGAGCTTTGTGTTGGTTCGAAAGTGGCATAACAGATTCTATCCCTGGCGATCTTACTCCACTTAATTGCCTCGGTTTTATTTCAGGAAGTCACAGTCCTCATTACGACGGCGAGGAAAAGCGAAGGCCAAGGTATCATTATTGGATCGAGCAAAAGAAGATCCCAGGTGGAATTGCCGCGGATGACGGAGCAGCACTACATTTCATTGATGGAAAGCTCCATAAAGTCGTTAGCTCCAGAAAGAAGGCGAAAGGCTACAAAGTTGAATTAGAGGGAAAGAAGATTGTTGAAACAATTTTGCCAACCACATTTTTGGGTCGGTAGTCTGCTCGAATAGACTCAGCTTCAGTTATTCAAGAGACAAATGTCGCTTATTGAAGACATCTTTCAATAAATATTCTCCAACCAAATCACAAAAGCGAAAGCATTACTACACTTGCAGAGTTTGGCACCTAGATTGCATGCTATTGGCTATCTGGGAGGTATAGACAATGTATAAATTTCTTTTTAGTATTTTTGTTTTAAAAATCATGACTGGCTGTAGCCATAATTATGGAGCTAGGGACTCGTACACTAAGGATGTTTTACCGAAGGGGGCAGAAAATATTGAAGACCAAGGAAACGATTGGCTGACCTTTGAAATGGTCAGCCACGGCAAACGTAGATGTTTCCTTTTTCACAAATCCATGCTCACCACAGCTTACTCTTCCTATGGATTTGAGTCTTTGACAGAACTCTCCGACTGCAGATAAGTTAAGCAAGGATCGCTGTTCAACCATACTTAAAGAGCAAGTCTACTTTTTCAAAAAAGGATAATCGGTATATCCCTCTTTGCCTTGTGTGTAAAAGGTACTTTGATCAGGTGCATTTAGGGCTGCACCGCTAGCGAAACGCTCTGGTAAATCTGGATTGCTGATGAATGGTACTCCAAAGGCAACCGCATCTAATTTTTTTTCACTGATAGCAATGTTGGCTTCTTCTGCAGTATAGCCCATGTTTCCGACAAGAATGCCTTTGTAGGCATCGCGAATCGGCTGCATGATATCGGCTTTTTGCAATCCCATAAAATCGGATCGCATGATGTGAAGGTATCCGAGTTGATAGGAATTCAATTTCTCGGCGACCCATGTAAATGTTTTCACTGGATCCGAATCAATCATGCTGTTGTAGCTGTTTAGTGGAGACAGTCTGAGGCCAATGCACTCAGGGCTAAACACAGACTTGACTGCATCAAGTACCTCGAACAAAAAGCGCGCACGATTTTCGACAGTCCCACCATAGATATCTTTTCTCTGGTTGGCGCTATCTCTCAGAAATGCATCGATCAAGTACCCGTTGGCACCGTGAACTTCAACGCCATCAAACCCAGCATCCTTCGCATTTTGCGCGCCAAGTCGAAATCCTTCGACGATGCCTTTTATTTCTGACGTTTCTAAAGCTCTTGGCATGACATAAGGTGCCTTGCCTGTTGGTGTTCTGATTTCGTTATTGGTAATAGCAATGGCACTTGGCGCCACAGGAATCGCACCATTATTCATGAGAGGATGACAAGCCCTACCGCCGTGCCAAATTTGAAGAAAAATCTTACCGCCTTTTTTGTGAACCGCATCAGTAACGGCCTTCCACCCTGCAACTTGTGCCTTTGAGTATATGCCCGGCTCAGTCCAAAATGCAGATTGATTCTCCATAACAGCTGTAGCTTCACAGATGATAAGACCTGCAGAAGCTCTTTGAGCGTAATACTCTACCATCAAGGCATTGGGATTGTGATTGTCCACTGCTCGACACCTAGTTAAGGGGGCCATCCACACTCGGTTTGATAAGGAAATTTTTCCACCTAATTTGATTGGTTCTAACAGGTTTTTGAACATGATTGCTCCCAAGTTTGTTGAATGTTTTTTGTGATATTGAAAACTCTGATGTTTACTTGTTAACAGAATACCTAAGTTCTAAATTTCATCGATCGTATAAATGCCCGGATTTTTGATTGTCAAAAGTTTTTGCGATAATGCCAATGCACCTGATGCAAAAAGTTTTCTTGAAAAGGCTCGATGTTTGATGGCAATTTCTTCGTGCTGACCGATGAATCTTATCTCATGTTCTCCAAAGACCCCACCGCCTCGAACTGCATGAATGCCAATGCTTTTGGCGGGTCGAAGGGCTGAATGGCCAAAAACAATTTTAAGGTCAGGTACGTCTTTTTGAATCATTCTTGCAAGCAATAGTGCTGTGCCGCTGGGGGCATCTTTCTTTTTGTTGTGATGAGTTTCGACGATCTCTAGGTCGAATTCATTTGGAACAAGTTTCTTAGCGATGGCTCCAATAGAAGTAGCCAGGGTGTAAACTCCAAGACTCGTATTTTGAGCAAAGAGTACCTTATGGCCTTGCTTCACGGCGACGGACTTCCACTGTGAAATCAGTTTTTCAGGAAGGCCAGTAGTCCCAATAAGGAAGAATACATCTTTACGTTTTTTTGCAAGCATCAGTAAACTTGCAGTACCTTCGGGTGAGGAAAAATCAATGACTAGATTTGATGACTTTTGGTTTGTTACAAACTTATCTGACAATTCGAAATTTAATTCTGGCGAATTCTCCAAAATAGTTTCAATTTCAGATCCCATCCGGCCCTCACGGCCTTGAATCCAAAGATTCGTTTTAGTTCCTTTTTTTTTGGTCGACATCTTCTTCATCTATTTAGTCTTTTTAATATATTTAATGAACTCGGGAAAAGAAAAGCGACATGCACCTATATCGCGTCTAGTGATCTCAATTGAGTCTCGGTTTTGCTCATACAGTCTTTAATGGCCTGATAGTTTTCGATCGTTACAGGTGCCATTGGCGCGCGCAAAATGTTTTTTGCCCAACCGGCGATTTCAATGGCTGCCTTTAAAGGACCGGGATTAGATTCGCAAAACAGAATGTCAATCATTGGCATCAGCACTTTGTGAATTTCCAAAGCACGTGTCATTTTGCTGTCTTTGAATGCTTTTGTAAGCTCTACCATTGCCCTTGGATATACATTAGATATGACGCTGATCACTCCCTTACCGCCGACAGATAGACTGGCCAGATATGTCGGATCATCACCAGTTAAAATTGAAGCCTTACTAAGATTCACCGTTCTGGAAAAAAGAGCCAAATCTCCTGATGCTTCCTTAACGGCCTGCACACGCTCCACGCTATTCGTGACCACTGAAATGGCTGCCGCGTTGAGAAGCTGTCCAGTACGTCCAGGCACATGATAAAGACACAGCGGAGCATTTGTTGCTTCGCTAATCATTTGATAATGAAGTTTCATTCCTGCAGGAGACGGTTTGTTATAGGGAGGTGTTACAATCAAAAGGCTGTCAGCACCTGCGTCAACGCATAACTTTGACAGTTCAATGCTTTGAGAGGTGTTGTTACCACCACTTCCGGCCATAACTCTGATTGACGGGGGCAATTGTGCTCGTGCTTTTCGAACAAGGGAAATTTTTTCCTGAACAGTTAAAGTAGGGCTTTCACCAGTAGTTCCAGATATCACAACACCTGATACCTGTCCTTTGGACTGAACTTCTAAAAGTTTGTCAAAAGCAGTCCAATCTATTGATTGGTTATCTCCAAAGGGAGTTGCAATGGCAGTCCACACACCCTCAATTGGTCCTTTTATTTGAGCATTTAAGCCATTATTTTGTGACATTTTGCATTTCCTCTGATTTTTTTGATGACTCTGTTTTGTCTTGAGAGTGAGGCGTTTCTTGACTTGGATCAACGACTTTTGGAATGGGTTTCAATGGAGGCAATGGTGGCCTCAATTCTTCAATATTGCTTTTAATTCCAGTCTTCAAGCCACAAGATGTGGATGCCAAGAAAAGCAGGCTGACAAAACTTGAGACCGCTAAACAAGTAACAACGTTTGCAATTCGATTTTTACCAAAGTCCTTGATTGTGTTTTTTATAATCGTGGATTTCTGGGAGATCTGCTTTTTAATTTCAGGCCCACCTGGAGTTTGAGTTACGGAAGGAGAAGAAATGGACCTCAACACTTGCAACGTCTTTGGTGATAAGTTTGGATGAATTTTCTTGAGCTCGGCATCAATAATTTGATCGGGATGAATTTCGTGCTTTAAGCAGTATTCTATTAGTTTCTTTGCACCGGCTTCGGCATCTGAAAGTTTGACTCCCTCACAAAACAGTTCCATAGCGATCCGTCGTTCTGAGTCTAAAGAGAGTATGGTTTCAAGCTTTACAATATCGACTGGAGCGATTGCAATCTCTAGAGTCTTTGATAAATCACTGATCAATAGTGTCATTTTGTGAATGCTAAAGCAGATAGCACTTCGTCTCATCTCCCAAACAAGGGCAGACCTAGTACTTGGAAACATGAGATTTGCAAATCTTTCAATTTCAGCCGTTAAAAGCTCAAGATATATTGAGGCGTCCGACAGTTTAGAGGTAGGGACGCAATTAGGTATGATTTGATTGACGATGGCTGCTGCGGTGGAATTAAGGATTTGCAATGAGTTGGATATCTTCTTAAGAGCATGAAACTCCGCCTCACTGAAGTGCCTTAAATGGTCCAGGCCTTCGAACCCGATTTGAGCAGCAATCAAGGAGTCCGACTTTTCAATCTCTTCACTTAAGTCAAGGAGCGTTGAGGGGCGCATTGTTTTTAAATCTAAAGCGGCCTTTTCGACATCCATTAAAGTCTGATGGATCTGGCTAGCGAGTGAATATAGTGCCTGTGAAAATAGGTCGCGGCGCTCGACTCTTTGTTCGTTCCAAACAAATAATGATCGGTTAAATACAAGTTCTGTCTTCTTCAGTATTTGTGATGCCCAATCACCCAGTTCGTGAGTTAGATTTTGTAACAGCGATCTCGCATTGAAGCGCATATGGTTTAATGCGAAGTTAGTATTGCCATAACGTAACATCAGTCCTTTGAGAGCAGTGTTTTCCTCTTCAATCAATTGACTGATTATCGATTTTCCTTGTGATGTCCAATCGGAAGATTGATTGGACAAAACCATTTTCAAATGATCAAGTTCGCGTTTTGGAAATTGACCTAACTCTGTGAGCCCGGCCGCTAAAGAAGTGATGTAATCTATGGTCGTTGCGTTGTCGACTTTACAAAAGGTAGTCCAGTCTTCGTAGCGCTCCATAGTAGTCCCTTTCCGCCTGGTGCCTTGGTTTTAGACGAAATTTAAATCGCTCTAAAACCAATAGTCTTGGTGATATTCGCAGACACTTTATGTCAAAAGGCTAAGTCAGCCTTTGACGCTTAAAATTTTAGCGCGAAACTACCAAAAAGACCATACTGGAAAGCCGCCGAATCAGTCGGAGAAATTTCAAAGGCATTTCCTGGAAGCGCACCCGCTATACCGGACGCCAATTCAACTTCCTTTCTATACTGCCATGAATAGGTAATATCTAACTCATAACCCAAGTTCTTGCCTTTATATCCGACGGCTCGAGTATCCTTGGTAAAAGTGTCGTAGTATGCAGCGACATCAGAATTCATACCTTCTAGAAGTCGGCCAGTGATGAACCTAACATCCACGTTGCCATTTTCCATGCTTTCATAGCGATGACCCAAGGCATAGACCGACGCATTCATGACTCGTTCTGGATTGTAAACTCCGGGTACGTTCATCGACCTAGAGGTTCTTTTGCCATTAAAGAGTAAAAGGGCCGGTTTGTAGTTTTTATGAAAGGCCATCGCAGTGCTTTTATTGTTGCGCTGATCAATCCCAAGTTTATTGACTGCTTTGGGATCAGACCCTGGCATGACTTGACCATTTAAATATCCATCCGCATCTCCTGGAGCGAAGGCGTAATTGAAATAGGATGTGTTCTTTGTGACGTTTCCTTCATTGAACTCACTTGGACCTAGTGCTGCACCTGATCGATTCCATGTAAATTCCAACTCCCCCGCAAGTCCAATAGACTGGATATTATTGACGGCGGCTGCGTTATTATCTTTATCTACTTCAGTATCTCTGTCTCGACCGCCGTTGCCAACAACGTTTGGATCTGCCGTCTTTCCCATTCGAATAAGCAGCTCGTTTTTAAAAGCCAATTTTCCAAAAAATAATCCAGTATATAGATCAAGATATTTAACGTCTGTTTTAGACTCTGAACCTAAGATATTTGCAAAATAAATCGATACTTGTTTTGCAATGTCGATACCAAAATAAAATCCAAGGTCTTGCTGTTTTTGCAAATTGATATCGCAGGTAACGCCATCAAAAATGCTAGGGTCTTGCTCAAACGGTTTTTTAGCAGAACTATGCAATAGCCCCAAGCCCACATCACGACTTCGTCGACCTGCAGTCAAGATGCAATAGCTAAAAGCATACTTAGCATAGGCTTCCCGAATAACCGGTTTATAGGGTTTGGTGCCAGGATTTAAAGTGCTCTGATGCCGGTCTTCACATTTGGTATTATCTTTACCGCCATTTTGTTCGCATTCGGTTGGTTGACCGTCATTTCCAAGGTAAGCAGAAGACGGATCTTCAAAGAGACCAAGGCGCAAATTAAAACTAGCTCGATCATTGGCGCGAATCTCACCGTGTATGTCGACGCTCAGTTCATTTGCTTGATAGGTTCCCTGATTTTTTTGAAAATCCGGGACGACTCTTGTTTCGCCTTTAGTCGCAAAATGCCCATTTCCGTCGATAAAAAATCCAAATGCTGAGGATGATCCAACAGTCAAAATGGAGAGAAGAATACTTTTCTTAAGTTGATTTTTATTCACTTGATTTAGTTGCATTGGCAAAGGGCCTCCAATTGATGCAATAAGAAATTCAAAGTCACTTGGGGTTCTAACAGATAAAAACAGGTAGGGGATCTTAACCGCGATCCATAGGAAAACGCAACCGCTCAACACGAGTACAGGCGCCAGAATTCTCATCAATTTCAAACAGGCACGCGTAGCTAAGGGGATTGCCTTTGGCAGGCTCAAAATCTTTTTTAACGCCGGTTCTCATACGGCGAACAGCAGCGTTTGCATCCATGCCAATTACCGAATCATAGCCACCAGTCATGCCTAAGTCAGTAACATAACCAGTGAAATCTTTTAAAATCCGAAGATCGGCGGTTGGAACATGGCTATGAGTTCCATACACCACTGAAACCTGGCCCGAGACTAAATGAGCCATCCCTTGTTTTTCGCTGGTGGCTTCAGCGTGCATATCGACAACTCTGATTTTGACCGACGGAGGGATTCGCGAAAGAATTTTCTCGACAGTGTCATAAGGGCTGCGATTGTCACCAATCATAAAGATCTTACCAAGAAGATTAATCACCGCTACGTTAACGCCAGAGCGGCTTCTGATGATTCTCCAGCCTTGCTTTTGATCATCAACGTTCGACATATTGCCCGGAAGAACCAGGCGTTCATGGTCCATAAAATCGTAAATTTCACGTTTATCCATCCAATGATTTCCGGTGGTCACACAGTCAATTTCCATTGGACCAATAAATTGATCAAAAATTTTCCTGGTTAATCCAAATCCACCCGCGGCATTTTCACCATTGACTATAATAAAGTCAACTTTGTGACTGGATTTAATAGACTCTAATGCCTGTTCCAAGGCATCGCGGCCTGGACGGCCAATGACATCGCCAAAGGCTAAGATATTAAATGACATTTATCACTTCTTACTGGGATAGATGGGCAGTGGAAATCGCCCATGATAACTGCGTTGTTCTCACGGACTCTTCTCGCTTCACGCACTGACGATCGTTGAAAGGATACCGACATTTTTGCTTTCTAAGATCTTGCGATGCTGCGTTTTTTATTGTTGAAAAAATTTTAAGTCGCTTTTTTAGTTTTAGGAATCACTATAAATGCGACCTATTTTGCATAATCTACAAATTTACTTTCGCGAATAACAGTAACCTTTACCTGTCCTGGGAATGTCAGTTCCTGTCTGAGTTTAAATGCGATATTCGAAGAAAGATCTGAAACTCTAGCGTCATTAACGGCTACGGGATTCACAATAGCATGAACTTCCCTGCCCGCTTGTATGACATATGCATCGGCAATTCCTTCAAAACCTTTCACAACAGCTTCCATGTCACTGAGTCGCTTCACGTATGTTTCCAAGACCTCTTTGCGAGCTCCAGGTCTATTTGCTGAAAGACTATTTGCAGCAAACAATACCACTGCATAAGGCGTCGCATTCGATAAATCATCTTGATGGTGATATCGAATTGCTTCGACCACATCAGCATTTTCATTATATTTGGCACAAACTTCGGCGCCCAAATCAGAGTGATGACCTTCAGCTTCTTGGTCAACTGCCTTTCCAACATCATGAAGCAATCCACATCGCTTAGCCTTTTTGACGTTCAGGCCCATTTCGCCAGCGATAATTCCACATATGTGAGCCGTCTCAAGACTGTGTTGGAGGACAGTTTGTTGGCCTGCTGTGCGGTACTTTAATTTACCAAGTAGCATCACGATTTCAGGATGCAAATCTGTAATTCCAGTGTCAAAGCTTGCTTGTTCGCCTTGCTCTCTAATGACGAGATCAAATTCGCTTTGAACTCTCTTAACAGTCTCATCAATTCTTGCAGGGTGAATCCGTCCGTCACCTATGAGTCGCTCAATGGTAAGCTTTGCAACTTCTCTTCGAACTGGGTTGAAGCAAGAAATAATAACGGCTTCAGGAGTATCGTCGATAATCAAATCTACGCCTGTGGCTTGTTCGATTGCTCTGATGTTTCTGCCTTCACGGCCAATAATGCGGCCCTTTAGATCTTCGCTGGGAAGTGCAACGACAGTGATTGTTGAATCACTCACGTATTCGCCAGAAATTCTCTGGACTGCCAAGCTTACGAGAGATTTAGCGCGTTTGTCGGCCTCAGCTTTAGCATCCGTCTCGATTTGTCGAATCATTTCCTGGGCGTCTTTTTTGGCCTGAATTTCAAGACTCTTAATTAATTCTCGCTTTGCCTCTTCTTGAGACATATTTGCAATGCTTTCAAGTGTTTTTCGGCTCTTTTCAAGAGAAACTTGGCATTCTTGATTTAATTTTTGATAGTTAACTTCCTCGGCCTGTAGCCGTTTGGTCATAGTCTCCAATTCAGTTTCACGTGAATCGAGATGAGACATCTTCTTTTCGAGAGCCTCTTCGCGACTTTTTAGCTTTTGCTCGAGTTTGGAAATTTCGGAGCGTCTCTGCCTTGATTCATCTTCGAAAGACTGGCGCGCTTTCCGGCTGTCTTCCTTTGTTTCGCGAATACTGTTTTTGACCAGTTCATCAGCCTCTTTGCGGGCTTCCTCTAAGGTCCTTTGAGAATCGCGCCGCGCAGTTTCAAATGCAGCCGCAATTTGTTTTTTGTGTAACATGAAACCAAAAACCAGAATCCCTATAAGCACGCCGATTACGGCGACTAAACCGACTATCAAAACTCCTCCTCAAGCATTTACGGAGATCAAATGTCTTCGTAAAACACTAAAATATATATAAACCCTAGGGGGTTAAACATTAATAGTAACTCTCAAATCGGTGGGATTCAATCGAATACATGAAACCTGGAAAAAAAATAAGGCCGAGGTCCCTTAAAAGACCTCGGCCCTAATTCAACAAGTCTAGAGCCAGTTTAAAAACCCCGATTTCAGCGTCGCCTCGTCTAGAAAAAATGCTCATGTATGCTGAATACATTGCGCTTTTTTCTCTCCTTGCTTCTTGAACTCGGAGTTTTTAAACTGGCTCTCTAACCAAAACCTTTTAAAAGGCCTTATTTGTTGTTTGTAACAATAAACTCAGCACGGCGATTTTTTGACCATGCACCTTCAGAGTGCTCACGGTCAACAGGGCGCTCTTCGCCAAATGAGATGGTTGAAAGGCGAGCCGCTTCTACGCCAAGTTGAGAAAGGAAGCTCTTAACTGATTGAGCTCTTCTTTCGCCTAGAGCAAGGTTGTACTCAACAGTTCCGCGCTCATCGCAGTGACCTTCAATTTGAATTGCAGCAGATTTGCTCGCTTTTAAGCCTTCAGACATAGCAGTCAGTTTTGCTTGAGCTTCGGATGTTAGAGTGTAGTCGTCGAATCCGAAATAGATTGGCTCAGCTTTAATTTCTGCAGCAGGAGCTGGAGTTGGAGGGGTATCAGGAGTTGCAGCTTGATCAGCAGCAGCAAGTGGCTCTACAGGCTTTTTCTTGTCGTCTGCGCAGCTTGAAATGCCAACGATAACGGCGAATGTTGCGATTGCTAATTTAGAATTCAGAAGCATCTTTAGTCTCCTCAAACAGTTCAAAGGTAAAAAACAACCATTGTTTTTACATCAATCAGAAATGCGTAGTCGCACAGGGGAGCAGTTTGCCTAGAGACATGAGAAATTGCAACTAAGAAAATGAAAGAATTGCTCAGGTTTTTGATGTTTGGAGTCTGTTGGAGTGAACTGGAAACTAAAGAGGCAGAGGCGGCTCGCGGAAACTCAATAATTTTGCATTCACAACTAAGCTTGTTGAGCTCATGGGTATATTGCTCTAAATATAGGCAGGCTTATTCGCCATTCAATAAATCAATAATTTGAGATGGTGATAATGAGCAACAAAGCGCACCCTTTTCAAACGCGGCACGCGGCATCCCATATACAGTGCAGGTGTCCTTGGATTGCCCAATCGTATAAGCACCAGAATCCTTAAGGGCCTTCATTTCTTCTGCACCGTCGAAACCCATTCCTGTAAGCATAACGGCTACAGACTTACGTGCGAGGCCAGCATTTTTAACAGAATCAAAAAGAACACTCACACTAGGTTTAAAGCAATTGACCTCGGGTCTATTGTTGTTTGGGCGAGCCATGAGGCAATTATTTTGAATAAAAACCTCAGCATGTGTTCCTCCACGAGCAATATAGGCCTTACCCCGTTCAAGCGGCACTGATTCTGAAATTTCAATGACTGATTTGCCTGAAAAATCAGCGATTCTCTTAGAATACAAGCCCGTAAACTCAACGGGCATGTGTTGAACCACGACGATTGGTGGAAAATCAACCGCGAACCCAGATATTAGTTGTTTTACAATTTCAGTACCTCCAGTTGAGGAACCGATGACGACCAATTCAATTTGGGACATCCTCCTAAAGGAATTCTTTGGGGATGGATTTAAATGATCTCGGATCGCTCCGACATCGTAGACTGTAAACAATCCATGAATTAGCTCTTCAATTTCCGCAGCAAACTCTTTCATCTTTGATATATGAGGCTTTTGAACATACCAGTTAACTCCTAAGGTGAGGGCCTCAAGGACTAAATCCCCTTCCTTTTGTGAACAATCTGTCACTAAAAAGCATCGTGTATTGTGTGCCTTCGCATAAGCCGGAAAATTGATTTGCTTCAAAAATTCGATTCCTGAGCCGTCCTCTAGTTT
Organism: Pseudomonadota bacterium; assembly: GCA_026390495.1. Taxonomy (GTDB): domain Bacteria; phylum Bdellovibrionota_B; class Oligoflexia; order Oligoflexales; family RGVZ01; genus CAMDKS01. The sequence continues at coordinate 23,284 of JAPLFV010000218.1, forward strand.
CATGTCCAAAGAAATTATGTTTGGAGTTAAAGCCTTTGCAGCTTTTAAGGCTGCGTCTACCGAAGGCACAATACCTACGACCTCTGTATTGGGCAATTTTGAGTAGACCTCTTTAAGAACCTTCTGAATTGGTACTGAGTCCTCAATAACTAACACTCGGTTCTTGACTTTCAACAAAGCAGTTTCGTTTGGTTCTCTATTAGAGATTTCGTTGGGCCTTATTTTTTTGCTCAGGTCTGATGTTTGATGGAGTTTACCTGAATCCTTTGAGGGCTTATCACCATTGCTGTGCCTATAAATAGAATTGCCAATCGAAACAAATTCTTTGGATATAAGCGGCAAGGTTTCGGTGACACTTATGATAAAAAATCCACTCGAATTTAAAGTTCGGCTAATCTTAGTACAAACCTTTGCAATGGCTTCTTCGTCAAAATAAATCAGTACGTTTCGAAGGAAAACGTAATCAAATTTAATGCTCGAATCAAACTCATCTTGAATCAAGTTGTGACGTCGAAATTTGATTGAATTTTTAATCGCAGCGAATACATTCTCTTCAGTAGCATGAGGATTCGCGCTTCTCCGTTTCAACATGTTGAGTTGGTTCTGAAAACTATCGGTATCTGGCAACTCAGCAGCATGCTTTA
>JAPLFV010000218.1:23974-28842 GCA_026390495.1 Pseudomonadota bacterium
ATCTTATCAGAGATGTCTGTTCCCAAGATTCTAAATTTGTCGTAGGGAATGCCGAGCTTCAGTAACATAAACATAATGCTATAGACTTCTTCTCCTGAAGAACATGCAGCCGACCAAATAGTAATAGGAAATTTTTTGGCTTTCAACACTTGCTCTTTTAACCAAATGAAGTGCACCATTTCTCGAAACCACTCAGTCTTATGAGTTGTGATGAGCTCTATACAGTGCTTCTGCTCTCCAGGGGATGACATGAGCAGTTCGAGATAATCATCAAGGGAATCTAAGCCTAAGTCATCTAACCTGCGATAGAGCCTTGCATCTAATAGTGATTCTTTACCAGGTTGAAGGTCGATTCCCGAAAGTTTCTTAATCAGAGATGAAATTTTCCTAAAAGAATCGACGTTTCTTTTCATAATATCCCTAAGGTCTAAAGTACCTAATTGAAAAACGTAGAATAATTACCCGACCTGCCCCAAGTGCTCAAGGCTGAGAACAACACCTGGAGTGCCGTCGCTAAGAATTGTTCCAGCTACATATGAAGGTCGCGATTTAATTTCATCGCCAATTTGTTTTTGCACTATTTTTTGCATGCCGATTACTTCGTCAATTAAAAAGGCCTTGTTTCCATGTTTTCTAGATAAAATCAGTGGTTTCTTAACTTTTGGTGATAAGGGTAGTTGTGGTTTTAGATCATTGTTAAGACATTTTCTTAAGTCGATTACTTGAAATATTTCATCACGAATCCGAACTACGAATTTGGTATCGCTCATCTTCAAAAATGCATCTGGTGATATTCTGAAAATCTCTGAAATTTCCGAATTAGGCACGACATATCTGCTGCCATTAACCTTGATGACTGCTCCATTAAATATCGCCATTGAAAGAGGGAGCTTAAGTCTAAGGCAGGTGCCCTTATCTATGACGCTTTCAATTTCAATCGATCCGTTTAGACTCTTAACGGTTTCTGACACAACGTTCATGCCAACCCCTCGACCTGACAGCTCACTGACCTGATCCTTCGTAGAAAAACCATTTTCAAAAATGAGTTTGAATGCCTCACTATCCGGCATTAATGAGGCGTCTGATGCGGAGATTAGTCCCTTGTCAATTGCTTTACTTTTCAATAACTGCGGGTCCATTCCTTTTCCATCATCAATGATTTCAATTAAAAACTGCCCCCCACTGCGCCAAGCCGAAACAATGACTTTGCCTTCCTCTGGCTTGCCTTTTGCTAATCTTTTAGCGCTGGCCTCAATGGCGTGGTCAACAGCATTGCGAACCATATGGGTCAATGGATCAGACAAAGCTTCGATTAGTGGCTTACCAACTTCGGTCTCAGCACCGTTTAAAACAACAACCACTTTCTTATTGCACTGCTTCGCAGCATCTCTAACGGCTCGTTCCAATTTAGTAAAAGTCGGAAACAACTGAATCATAGTCAATGAGAGGGCGTGATTCTGAAGCTCAAATGTGAGTTTTGAAAGTTGTGTTATTGCCTTGGCAAGAATCTCTTGATTCTGACCGAGGTTGAACTTATTTTGCTCCAGCATCGACTGAAGTATCACTTGTTCGCCAAATGACTCTACTAGGTAATCAATTTTTGACTTGGCAACACGTAAGAATTCTGTTTGGGTGTTGTTCTTATGCTTTTCCGCCTCTTTCGAAGCTTCAAGATTTGGTGTCTCGCCACTTGGAGTAACACTAGCCTTTTTTAACAAAGGAAAGTTAGTAGGCGTTGACGCCTTGTCTGACAAAGTAGATTCGAACGTAGATATATCCTGGTCAATTTTTAAAGACAACTCAGAATTCTCGGAACTATGCAGCCTAGTTTCAATTTCTGAAATATTGGCATCATAGTCTAAGGCTAGGTCCCTATTTATCATCAATTTTTGAATATCAATATTTAGTACATCAAGACATTTAAACAGTAAGTCTAAGTTTTCCGTTGAGCAACGAATCTCTTTATGGCGGATGGCCAATATATAGTCTTCGATCTTGTGTGCAAACTTTGAGATGTGGTCAAATCCTACAGCTTTGCCCGAACCTTTAAAATTGTGGGCCAGTCTTGCGAGTTCCTCAAAGGCCTTTATGTCATTTCGATCGCGTTCAATTGACAACGACAACGATTCTACTTTTGAAAGAAGATCGTGAGCTTCCATCAAAAAACTATCTTGAATTTCCTTGATTGAGTCTTCTTCTTCCGTCATTGATTAGTCCTCGTGCAGTTTTGGTTGATTGCCATTGTCCCTAGAAAATTGCTCGTTAACTATTTTTAATAGCCTTTGCGGCGGCAAGGTTAGTGCGCAGCATGTGCTCTAATTGGGCCAAAAATTTTGTTCTTTGTTCCTTCTTTAGTTTAAAGTAGTCATCTTTATCAAATTCAATAAAGGTGGATTCCGACAAGGCCATTAGCAATTTGATGTATCTGCTGCTGACAATCGAGTTCTGTATCGTGTTGATTAGTAACTCTTCATGATACGGCTTCATTACTATGTCAAAAACATTGTAATCTAGGCACTCAAGAACTTTTGGAGTTATTGCGGAACCAGTCAAAAGAATGACTGGTATCAATGAAAAATAGGCACTTGCGAATTTAGCGAATTGCCCGCCATCCATATATGGCATTTTAAAATCGACGACGACGCAATCAACGGAGTGCAAATGCAACATTTCAATTCCCTTTTTGGCACTATCTGCTTTGTAGACGTGCAAAAAGTTCTTAAGCATCGTTTCTGCTAGCATATCCAACAGATCTATGTCGTCATCTATCAGTAGAATGGAACTCAATTTTGCAATTTCTATTTTCATAACTAAATTTCCAGATTTAGAGGTAAACTTTCTTTGCACCTTGTATCGAGTCCAGACTGGAGCACCAAATCATGGCTCTATAGCTTGTCCCATGGGTCCTCCTGGCGTTTTGATGGACTCGCTGAGTGGTGCTGCTTCTCATTGTGACTATCGGTAAACGCTTTGTTGCTGGGAACTCCACCCTTTGATATTTTTCGTGTCTTGCCATTGTTGTTTTTTGAGCTACCGCCGGATTCAGTGCTGTGGTCAACTGCGTGTTGAGCTGTCGATCCAGACAGTAAAGCCGACAAACCAACACTGATTTGTGAGAGCTTCTCTGAATGCAGAACGACACTTTGACCGCCCTCAGATACGCTTTGAGAGGCACTTGAGTTTTCCTGAGTGGCTTGGCTAATCAATTGGATTGCAGTGTTGATCTGTTGAATGCCTGCATTCTGCTCCTCAGAGGAGCGGACGATTTGCTCCGATATCTCTACAATTTTTCTCGATGATTCTTCCATTGCTACAAGACTGTTTTCAGTAATTTTGCATAATGCAACACCCCGTTCGACTTTTACCCGGTTAATTTGCGCAACCTCTTGGGCCTCTTTGATACTTGCTTTCACAATCTGACCAATTTCCCCAGCGCTTTTGCCACTCATTTGCGCCAAGTTGCCAACCTCCTGGGCGACAACGGCAAATCCTCTCCCATGCTCTCCCGCGCGCTCTGCTTCAACGGATGCATTAAATGAAAGTAGTCTTGTCTGAAAAACAATCTCATCGATTAATTCGGTTTTTTCACCAATTTCTTCAATGACCTTTGCTAGTTTCTCCACTCTTTGATTGGCTTCTGCAATCTGATGAACCGAATCCGACAGTTCACTCATGGACACATTTCCTTGTTTGATAAGATCGGACACTTTTCTGCTAAATTCCAATGATGATTGAGCTCCTTTAAGCGAAGACGCTACTGTCCCTGAAATCTCTTCAAGATTTGAAGAGGTCTCTTCGATCGAAGATGCCTGCTGCTGACTTGAGCTGGCCAATTGCTGACTTGCACTTCCAAGTTCGTCGGATGCCGATTTGAGTTCCTCGCTAGAAGATTCGATAACATTTGAAAATCTATTTAGTTGGCCAAACGGCTTTCGAAGCCCAATATAGCCAAGTAACAACAGCAACGCGGTACCAACGGACCCCGTAGTAAGCAACAGCATGACAACTTGAGAATATTCGTCATTCATAGGTTTTAAACTGGAAACAACTGCAAAAGTAGCCCTCAAGTCGCCTTCTTTCAAATCTTCCATGGGGTATCCAAGGATGTCTTTTCCATTCTTGTAAGGGCTGGTGGAAGGGTGTCCATGGCAACTTAGACAGTTTCTTTTCTCTGAAATTCTCACGGGCACTATGACCGAAAGCGAATTTTTTTCTTTGTCAACAATGACTTGTTGAGCTAAAGATGTATCTAAGTTGAACTTTCCAATAGCATCGGCTTCTTCTTTTGTTGCAAGATTGTCTTTATTGCGCGGATTGAGTGATGCGATGCGAAACCTATAGTGTTCTTTTTCTGCCCCTTCTTCACCAATTTTGAATGCCGCATAGATTGGAACGCTGCGGAGAATTTTGAGTTTATGCTCCTCCGAAAACACTCCATCCGGATACATTTGAATTGTGTCTTGGATTATCCCCGGTAATGTATTCATTGTAGCAACGTAGTGTGCGCCTTGTTCGACGCGAGAGAGAATGGCCTTCGATTTTTCAATGAGGTCTTTCTGCATGACGTCTTCAATCATCTTTGTTGAAACTAAAATTGCAGAGGACGTACAAAAAACGCCAATAAATCCCATCAATAGAAGAATTCTGGTCTGCAAACTGATTCTCATCTTTTTACTCCTCTTATGTGTATATAAACCTTATTAGTGTTCCGTTTTTCAGTCCTATGCCGCTGTGCGCTCAAATTCTTTAAGTAGGTCCTCAATCTTCATCGCTTTGTCAAAAATAAGTATAGGAGCAATGGATTCATCCGATTTTTTTATGATTCCAGATACGACATCAGAGTTGAGTTGATCTGCGGAGTGATCAAT
>JAPLFV010000218.1:28850-29450 GCA_026390495.1 Pseudomonadota bacterium
CACCGTAAGAGTGCCCTCTGATCTCTGTAATTATGACTGTTTCTCTTTTATTCTTTTTGGAGTCGAGATGGGCTACAGGTGTGGGACCTTTGAAAAGGCAAATTTTCAAATTTACCGCTGAAATGATCTTTCCTCTTAAATTAATAATTCCGGCAAAATAGTTTGGCATATTTGGTAAAGGAGACAGGCCCTCGAGACCAATGACCTCTCGAACTAAATTCAGAGGAATTGCGAATTGATTACCCCCAATTCTAACCATCATAAATTTTTTCTGACGCATCATCTGATGTTTTGTACTTTGCAAGTCATTCATTGTCTTTTCTCCACAAGAGAATAAAGCTACGCGAATCTCGACAGCCATTTCAGTGAGACAACTCGGTTACAATGAACAACTCTTAATGACGAGTACGCAAAATAGGTAAATATCTGTAATTTTCCTGATTTTCCATAAAGCGCCGAGATCATTAGAAATAATTAACTATTTTTAAGAAGGCATGTCCTGGAATCAGACTTTGGCAGTCTGAGAAAAGCATGTCGACTGTACGGTCAAATTAAAGACCATGTTAGAAATAAATGGATTTCACGATGGGCAAATTCATT
>JAPLFV010000378.1 GCA_026390495.1 Pseudomonadota bacterium
ACTTAAGTTGGTTAAGCAAGCACTCTTCCAGATTGCGTGCACCAACTCCTGGAGGATCAAATCTTTGAATGGTATCTAAAACACCTTCTGCAAGTTCGAGATCCATTTTTTCTTGGACGCAAATTTCATTCATCGGAGTCGATAGATAGCCTCGATCATCGATGTTTCCTACAATCATCGTGGCTATCAATTTTTCAGTTTCATCAAAATCGCTCTCTGAAACTTGCTGCATCAAGTGTTCTTGAATGCTGTTTGCTTTTGTAGCGAGATTTTCATAGTTTCCAATATCGTCTTCATCACCATTTCTTTGCCCACCAGCAGATGCTTGGTTACGACTTTCCTCATACCGAGCTAGATTGTCCCAATCCACATCTGGCTTTTCATCCTTCGAAACTTTATCAACAATAGAGCTCGCCGCCTCAAGTCGATCACTAACAGCTTGAATCTCCGTGGCTTCCCGCTCAAAGCCCTGAATGTCGTCACTACTTTCTGGAGCCTGCTCTTCTAGGACAGGATTTTCTGCCAACTGCGTTTCGACAAACTGCTCCAACTCAAGGCGAGACAATTGCAGCAGCTTAATTGCCTGCTGCAATTGTGGCGTCATCAAAAGGCCTTGGCCAAGTGATAGTTTTGTACCTAAAGTTATACCAGCCAAAGACAGCCCCACTTTCAAATAATTTTAAAAAGGTCTCTCAATAAAATTCTATCAACATCTAAAACAAAAATCGTAATTTCACGACTTGAAACTGTTACTTTTAATTATACGACAGATTACGGGTTCGGCAAACTAACGTTTCAATAAAAATAAATTTATTTACTCATAATTCTAGACGATTAGGTCGCCTATTGGGGCCGTGCTTTACACAGCAAAATAGTTTAAAATTTGAAATTTTCTCCAAGGTAGGTTTCTCGAACAATGGGATTATTAGCAACCTGGTCGGGGAGACCATGAGCTATGATCTGGCCACTACTTAGAATATAGGCCCGATCACAACTGCCTAAAGTCTCTCTAACATTGTGATCTGTAATCAACACACCAAGTCCATCATTTTTGAGAGACAAAATAATTCCTTGTATCTCATTGACCGTCACTGGATCAATACCAGCAAAAGGTTCATCCAATAACAAAAATCTTGGTTCAATTATAAGCGACCTAGCAATTTCGACTCTTCGTCTTTCTCCACCTGAAAGCGCTGCGCCAAGTGATTTAGCAATGTGAGTTACTTGAAACTTAGTAAGTAGTTCGTCCAATCTTGCGGGACGCTGTGCTCGAGGAATTCCACAAACTTCCATAACAGCAATCAAATTATCTTCCACCGTCATGCGCCTAAAGATGCTCATATTTTGCGGCAAGTAGCTAATTCCTCGTTTAGCTCGAATGTGCATAGGTAAATCAGTTATGTCGTCATCGTTTATTAAAATGCGGCCTGATTGCGGATAGAGCAATCCAACAACCATATAAAAGCTAGTTGTTTTTCCTGCGCCATTGGGCCCTAACAGTCCTACAACTTCGCCGGTTTTCACTCTAAATGATACGTTATTGACCACACGTCTTTGTTTGAAATTCTTACAAAGTTGATCGGCCATCAATTCGACATGACCAGAATATTTTTCTTCTTTCACTTTTCACCATCCATAAGTCCACTCCCATCACCAGGAGTTGATGTCACCACTGGTTTTGCTGGAAGTATTCCATCTTCATTTACTGCAGGTTTTTTGGCGTCTTTATCCTTGTCTTTTTCCTTATCTTTACCTTCAACTTGTTTTTTAGTGGGCTGTACGACGCCTTCAACCCGCGTTGCCTTTACCCAGCCAGTATTTAAATCATAAATAATTTGTTTTCCTTTGACCACATCAGTGCCCCTCATCAATTTAGGATCACCCTTTAAGACAACGGTTCTATTTGAATTATTAAACACTGCCTCCTTGCTATCGGAAGTAACTGGCTGCCCCGTTTCAGGATCTCTTCTGCTAAAGTGAACATTACCCACAGCAACGACTTCAATGACTTCGTTAGTTGCTGGATTAACTTTTATCGTCGCTTTTTCGGCTGTTATCTTTAAGTCATCTTGTGTCACTAAGACTTCCTTTTCTAAAACAATCACTCCTCCATCTTTAGATCCATTTGCAGTTAGACTCTCAAATTTAACTGGAGCATCAGGATTTCGATTGCGATCACCTTTATCTGGTCGCTTGCCCTCTCCTGCAGGTTTTTGTTCTGTCACATTTGGCTTTGCTGTCTGAGATGAATCGTTCTGCTTCTGTTTTTCTTGAGATTTACTCGAGGGACGGCGTTGAGAATCATCGTTGATTAAGCCATCACCCTGCGGTGGATTCGCACTTCCAGCCTTTCCGGTTACCCCAGGAACGACAACATCTTCAGACGGGTCTTCAATCAAATCCGCATTGCTTCTAACCGGTGTGACAATACAAACGACAACTAGCAATTGTTTCCAGATTTTTAGATTCCCGAATTTTATCTTGAAATCAAGACTGTTCATGGGGTGTTCGCCTTTTTAGGTTCGTTTTGATTCCACATTTTTGGTAACAAAAGACCTTTAACAGGTCCGTGCAAAACCAAATATTTGTTTGTAGTTGTATAGCGAAAGCCCTTCTCTGAGTTTAAGAATTGATTTTTTTGTTGAAC
>JAPLFV010000304.1 GCA_026390495.1 Pseudomonadota bacterium
AATCCGGGGTTTGTATAAATTTCTGTTTGCTAACCATTGGTGGTACTCAATTTTGTCTCTCAACGGCTACCTTCACTTTCTGATTCAATTCCATCAAAGCTTTAAACTAACTCAATATTGAGTGCAGTCTAAGGAATTATTCGGACCCAAATAGCATCCAAGCTTAATATCGCCTCATACTTGGGCATTCTAAAGAAGCATGGAAAGAAATTTTTCAATATTCGAGCGGAATCCCTCGAGTATACTGACATTTTATCGTGATTTTTGCATTGTACCAAAATCTAATACATTAATTGTCTAGAGCGTCGTTCCCACACTTTTTGACTCATCTCGCTATAATCCCGTAACATAGAGGAAACAATATGGATGTTCCTGAAAAATAGGAACTTGGAGGTCCGACGTGAAAGCCCAAGAATTGATTGCTGCTGTCAAGGATAGTGGATTCGATAAACAGTACGCCGAATTGCATTGGAGTGGGACTTTCGAGGAATACCTCAACATGGTGATAGAGCGTCCGGCCATTGCTCGAAACGCATTTCAACGCATGTACGATATGATTGCCACCTATGGGTTTACGACATTCGTTGAGTACAAAAAGGAAATAACCCATTGGAAATTCTTTGAAGATCCAATTGAAAATGGACGCGATGCGATCTTTGGACTCGATGTTCATTTGATGAAATTGGTTAACACAATAAAGGCAGGCGCTGCTGGTTATGGCCCGGAGAAACGAGTTATTCTTCTTCATGGTCCAGTGGGGTCAAGTAAGTCGACAATTGCTCGGCTTATGAAGAAAGGAATTGAAGAATACTCCAAGACTCCCGAAGGAGCGATGTACTCTTATGTTTGGACCAATTTGGCTGAAGTCTTGAAGATGGAAGACACGATGCGGTCTCCTATGAATCAAGATCCACTTTATATCATTCCACCAGAAAGACGTGACACAATTTTGTCATTGATCAACAAGGGTCGATCAAGACAAGAAGTTGTGAAGCTTGAAGGGGATCTAAATCCAGCTTGCCGTTATGTGTTCACTGCGCTGATGAAGCATTATAAAGGTGATTGGTCCAAAATTGTGAAGAATCACGTACGTGTAGAAAGGCTGATCTTGTCTGAAAGAGATCGCATTGGAATTGGCACATTTCAGCCAAAAGATGAAAAGAATCAGGATTCAACAGAATTGACCGGTGATATCAATTACCGAAAAATTGCTGAATATGGTTCGGATTCAGATCCTCGAGCATTCAATTTTGACGGCGAGTTTAACATTGCCAATCGCGGTATGATTGAGTTTATTGAGGTTCTTAAACTTGATGTTGCATTTTTGTATGACTTATTAACAGCGTCTCAAGAGCATAAAATCAAACCAAAGAAATTTGCTCAGTGCGATATCGATGAAGTGATTATCGGTCACACGAACGAACCCGAGTACAAAAAACTACAGAACAATGAATTTATGGAAGCTCTTCGAGATAGAACTGTCAAGATTGATGTTCCATACATTACAAAGCTCAAAGAAGAAGTTAAAATTTACGAGAAAAGTTTCAATGCAACGACGGTGCCACAAGTTCATATTGCTCCTCACACATTAGAAATGGCAGCGATGTGGGCGGTTTTGACGAGGTTAGAGGATCCCAAAAAGGCAAACTTAACCCTTGTACAAAAGATGAAGTTATACAATGGGAAAACCAGCCAGCAGTACACTGAAGATAATGTCAAAGAGCTAAGAAAAGAAGCGATTCGGGAAGGTCTCGATGGGATCTCACCTCGTTACATTCAAGACAAGATATCGTCCGCTCTAGTGCTGGACAAAGGCAAAGGCTGTATTAATCCATTCATTGTATTGAATGAAATGGAATCAGGCCTTAAAGCTCATTCTTTGATTAATAATGAGGAGCTTCGTAAGCGTTACAAAGAATTGTTGAGCGAAGTAAAGCGTGAGTATGAAGATATGGTGAAGCATGAAGTCCAGAGAGCTATCTCAGCTGACGATAATGCAATTGATAAGCTTTGTGGAAACTATATCGATAACTTGAAAGCCTATATTCAAAGAGAAAAAGTACGTAATTCCTTCACGGGGACCCACGAGGAGCCAGATGAGCGTCTAATGCGCTCAATAGAAGAGAAGATTGATATCTCAGAAAATCGCAAAGATGATTTCCGTCGCGAGATAATGAACTACATTGGCGCATTGGCAATCGAGGGAAAAACATTTGATTTCCGAGCCAATGAACGCTTGCACAAAGCTTTGGAGTTAAAGCTATTTGAAGATCAAAAAGACACAATCAAATTGACTGTGCATGTGTCTAAGGTTGTCGACAAAGAAGCGCAAGCAAAGATCGACATCGTAAAAAGCCGCCTGATCAAGAATTACGGATACTGCGAAATTTGCTCAAGCGATGTTCTAGAGTTTGTTGCAGGCATTTTTGCTCGCGGTGATGTGCTTAAGGACAAGGATCGCCACTAACAGGGAGTTGGCCTATGCCAAACAATATGGAGTCGGACTTAAATCGATTCCGCAAAATAGTCCGTGGCAAAATAAAGCAAGAGTTGCGAAAGTTTATTTCCAATGGCGAACTCATCGGTCGCCAAGGAAAAAAGACAGTGACAATTCCTTTGCCGCGTATTGAGCTGCCGAGATTTCAGTTCGGAAGCAATGAAGGTGGTGGTGTTGGGCAAGGGCAAGGCGAAGTTGGCGATCAAGTAGGACAGGGTCAGGGACAACCTCAACCTGGAGAAGGTGAAGCTGGAGACACCGAAGGCCAGCATTCCTTAGAGGTCGACGTCACGTTAGAGGAGCTGGCACAGCTGCTCTCAGAAGAACTCGAACTTCCCAATATTGAGAACAAAGGCAAGAAGAGCATCGAAAATCGCCAGGTGAAATACACCGGGATTGTGACTCAAGGTCCAGAATCATTAAAACACTTCAAAAGAACCTATAGAGAGGCACTAAAAAGGACAATTTCTCTTGGTAACTATGATCCTAACAATCCAATTGTCATTCCGATTAAAGATGACAAAAGGTATCGAAGCTTTAAGGTCTATAATCAGCCGGTAGCTAATGCTGTGATCTTGTACATGATGGATGTGTCGGGATCGATGGGCGATGAGCAAAAGGAAATAGTTCGATTGACAAGCTTTTGGCTCGATACCTGGCTTCAGACACAGTATTCGGGACTCGAGAGGCGCTACATTATTCATGATGCAACGGCAAGAGAGGTTGATCAGAATACATTTTATCGAACTAAGGAATCTGGCGGCACTCTCATTAGTTCCGCATACCGATTGGCATTAAAGTTGATTGAGGATCATTATGATCCAAGTGAATGGAATATTTATTTGTTTCATTTTTCAGACGGTGATAACTGGTCTGGGAACGATACAAATGACTGTATGAAGATGCTAGAGCAAGACATCATGCCGATTTCCAACCTTTTCTGCTACGGTCAGGTAGAGAGTCGATATGGATCAGGTCAGTTTCTTCGAGATTTAAATAAGCATTTTGGTGAGAAAAATGAAAAGCTAACTCTTGCGCAGATCAAAGATCGCGATGCGATTATGGATGCTTTGAGAACCTTCCTGGGCAAAGGAAAATAAACCGATGGCAATGTACGCAAACACGCAACTTCCCAAAGAACTCGCCGACGCTGTTGCGAAGCTTGAGGACGTGGCTCGTGGTGCTGGCTTGGATTTTTTTCCGACAATATTTGAGCTTGTAGATTATTCTCAGTTGTCAGAAATCGCGTCTTACGGCGGCTTTCCCACAAGATATCCACATTGGAAATTCGGGATGGAGTACGACCAGCTTTCGAAAAGCTATGAGTACGGTTTGTCGATTATTTATGAAATGGTGATTAATAATAATCCTTGTTATGCCTATCTTCTTCGTGCGAACAGCATGGTGTACCAAAAGACGGTCATTGCACATGTGTTTGGTCACTGCGATTTTTTCAAAAACAATTACTATTTTTCAAAAACCAATCGGAAAATGCTGGATCAAATGGCGAATCACGCCACATTTGTTCGACGCGCGATTAACGAGATTGGACAGGATGAAGTTGAGAATTTCTTGGATGTTTGTTTGAGTCTTGAGAATTTGATTGATATTACTGCTCCCTACCGAACAGCACCAAGCACCCACAAAGTTGATACTGATATTGGTTCCGATAGACCTGGTGTTGCGCCAAAACTAATGTCAAAAAATTATATGGATTCCTATATCAATCCAAAAGAATTTTTAGCGGCTCAACAAGAAAAAATGGCTAAAGAAGCAGAACGTTCAAAGAGCTTTCCGGAAAATCCTGAGCGAGATGTTCTAAAGTTTTTATTAGACAATGCTCCGCTCAATGGATGGCAAAAGAGAATTTTAGAATTGGTCAGAGATGAGTCCTATTATTTTGCACCACAAGGTCAAACCAAGATATTGAACGAGGGATGGGCCACCTATTGGCATTCGATCATGATGACTAAATTGGCGCCTTTGGAAAGTAGCGAGATTGTCGACTATTGTGACCATTATGCAGGAGTCGTCGCGGCATCGCCTGGATCCATAAATCCCTACAAGATTGGCGTCGAGCTACTAAGGCATATTGAGCATAGGTGGGATCATGGTCAGTTTGGGATCGACTATCTTGACTGTGATGATCCTGTGAAACGAAAAAACTGGAACACAGAAGCGGGTCTTGGTCGTAAGAAAATATTTGAAGTGCGAAAAATTCACAATGACCTAACGTTCATAGATGAATTTTTGGATGAGGATTTTTGTCACAAGCATAAAATGTTTATATATGACTATGATAAGCGTTCTGGAAAATATCATATAAGTAGCAGAGACTTTAAACCCATTAAGCAAAAGCTACTGTCTCAGATTACTAACTTTGGCCAACCAATCATTTCAGTGGTCGATGGAAATTACAAGAATAGAGGGGAGTTGCTTTTGAGACATCAGCACAATGGTGTTGACCTCAAAAATGACTTTGCCGTGGAGTGTATAAAGAATTTGTTTAAGATTTGGTCTAGACCCGTTCACCTTGAGTCCATTGTTGAAGATACGCCAAGACGACTTTCATTTGATGGGAAAAACCATGATATTGAAAAAATTTAGTTCGCTGACTCCAGTTCAACATTTTTTGACCAAATGTATCATTGCGGTGGGATCTTTTGCATTCCATAGCCCAATGATTTTTGGAAAGGCACCTAGTTCTGGGTCTGATGTCATTCCGGTGATTCATTATGTTGGTGTTATTCCAGTCCAGTGGGATAAGGACGATACTTGGACTGAAATGGACCAAATCAAAAAGAGTTTGAACAAGGATTTTTCAGAATCCGTGAAATCTTCAAGACGATTTTCTGCGGTTAATGATGATTTAGTAGCATCTCTTTGGTCTACTCCTGCCGGTCGTCAGGAATTATCAAAAGATTATGAATTGCAGGCTTTTGTTGCCTTAAATGTATCAAGTCGTGGAGACATGGTTGTTTTGACGTCTCGAATTCTGTCTCCAGATTTCGTCACTTATTTGCAAGAAAGTGATGTCGTTCCTAGGAATTGGTTGATTGAGTCCGACCATAAACAAATAGTAGATCGATTGACGGATCTCATTCAGCGCATGATTAATCGTTTGCCCATTGATGCTCATGTGACAAGTATCAATGGAGAATTTGTTACAGTGTCAGCAGGAACTTATCAGTCGATTAGTGTTGGAGATCAATTTGATGTGATAAATCCAAAGATTGAGACTCTACATCCGGCGAATGGAAGTTGGTTAACATTTTCATCGAGTCGCTCAGGAAGTATCAAGATTATTGAGTCCAAGGGACGAAGCAGTATTGGCAAGATTGTGTCCATGACTAGGGAGAATGCAATTGCAGTCAATCACGGCATTCGCATCGAAGCGATTTCAGGCCGCAGTCGATTTGCGCGCTCCGATGGGCAGGAAACATTTATAGCGACACAGACGGGTGTTAATAATGCCATCGTGCCTGAAATGAAAGTTGATGGTACACCTGCAAAAAAAGAGCCGGAATCGAAACCAGCTGCAACTGCTCCGGTAGTCGAAACTAAAAAGGACGATGGTCCTGTTAAGGAAGCTGCACCAGAGGAACCTAAAAAGGAAGAAGCGTCCGCTGAAAAGCCAGGAGAGTCTTCACCAACGATTGCAGAGATATTCGCGCCAGCCGGCACAGAGCTAGAAGGTTATGCAGGTTTGAGATCGTGGTCGATTGGAGGAACTGGTACAGCAAAAGCTGCACTTCCAGTATGGCTCATCAATAGCATCGGAGTTCTTGCAAAGCGCCATTTGTCTGAAACGGTTTCGGTTCACTATGGCTTGGATCTTGGCTACGGAGCCACAGGCAAAGGCAGCTCATTTGGATATGGAATACACGCTGCAGGTATCTATAAATTAAAGATCAAGGCGATAGAACAAGCTGATTTTATTTTTGGTGGGCTCGAGGCTAATATCAAAAGTTTATCGATCGGCGGAGAGTCTTCGAGTGGATATAACTTAACACTACTGAATCTGTTGATTGGCATGGGTGGGATAACAAATTCACAAATGCTGGGCATGAAGCTTGATTGGATTGCCGACCTTAGGTATTCATTGCAGGAAACAGGCCAATTTGGAGTGACAATGGATGTAGTTGACACCGCTACAACTCCGAATACCACATCAGCAGTTCGGTCCAAAGAGAAAGTTCGCTCAGGTGATGGACTACTGCTTAGGTTCATGGGGTATGTCGGGCAGAAACCAAAAGAGGGTCTGCAGTATGGCGGTGGATTTGAATTTGGTACAGGCAACTACGGATTATCTAATTCGGCCTCAGCAACATACAACGTTCTTAGTTTGCTAGGCCTCGCTCGTTTGACTATGTAAAAGCTGAGCTCCAGCTATCTTAGATTTCAGAGATCTTGTTACTTTTGGGGTAATGGGTTTTGGTAAACATCAAAAGAAAGAGCAAATAGAACTTGTGTGATTAGTGCGATTTGCTTTCCTGCGTCGTAATTTATTCTTCGAATATGAATTCGAAGGGAGAGTCAATATTGCATAAACAACAAATTATATACCGAAGTATGCGTTTGGGGTTTGACTATTACTCCATATTGCGAATACTCCTTGGCGTAGTCACGATTGTGATTACTCTACCAATGGTGGGTTTTATTGTCTTTTATCTTATGTCAATTTTAGAGGATCAATTTGATATTGACCTTGGAGTATACCTTCGCATTGTGATTGGTCCCTTAACCATTTGGGTTTACTGGATGGCGCTCCGATTTTCTGGAAGGTTGGTTAGCCATGTTTTTAGTGGTCGTGCGGCAGTGTTTCTTGAGATTGACGGTGATATGATTAAGTTTCATTTACCTAGAAGGTCTTGGAGAAAAGTCTCATTTGATGTTGTTGAAATCGAGAACCGCGCCCTAACTTTGGTAAGTCGTAACGATTTTAGAATGACTTTCACTAGTCCTGCGTTTGTGAAAGAAATTCAGGTTCCTGTTCCTTATGAACAGGTTACGTTAAGACCGGGATCCAACCAAGATATGGGCCCTGATTTGTGTGAATGTGCGGCATTGTCCAATCGATTGGAAATAGATATTGAAATTGGAGAAATTCACATGAATTTGGTCAGCTTTGAGTATCAAGGCAGAAACCTTAATCGAAACTCAAAACGGGTATGGTAGTAGATTACAATTAAGAACAATTAATTAAGGAATTAAGGGGACACGCGACTGGACCCCAATTAAAAAGTTTGATTTAAGTGGGCACACGACTGAATTGCAAATTATGTCTAGCTGTAAGTAGCTAAGCAGAATTCGGGTTACGTCATGTGTCCCTCGAACTCCTCGAACTCGAACCAAACAGAATTCGGCTTACGTCGCGATGGTATGGACCAGCTCCTCTCTGTTTGACTAGCAAGCATCGGCTTCAAAGAGCCAGAATGGAGTTCGTTAAAAACCTTCATTCAAAAGAGGAGTAGTCCATATGGTAAGAGTTAACACATTAGCCAATTAAGGGGACACACGACTGGACTCAAAATACTATTTCGCCAAGTATTCAATTGGACTTGGGACACACGACGTAACCCGTAACTCTACTAGTTACCTCGCAGGTAGAGAAGGCAGCAAAGTGTTATCTCTTAAACTCGTGTTTTGGAATGCAATCGTGTGGCCTTTGAACTAATGTTTGTCATGAGGAAAGTATTGTGCCTCCAGCCAGCCGTCCTATTATCCATAGTCGAATGATTATCGACACTAATAGAGCACAAATGCCAACTAGGATTAGATTACGAGCGTTTGCCTCGGTATATCGTCTTTTGGATGGTTCGAACCGGTTAAGTTTATCTGTTTGATATTGAATAGCGACATTTTCGCCAATTGTCGCCTTAGAACCCATCCGCAAGCCAATCCACTGGTCAGTAATCTTTTTTCCAGATGATGGGTTTGTGAAACTAACGACATATTGAGTGCCTCCAGGAGCAGCAATATCTCCCGGAGTCGCAAGATCTGAAGCATTGCTTTGCACAACCTTTTCAATAGCTCCTTGACCGTACCGGATAAAAATATCGTGATGAATAATTTGAACAGTACCTACGATTATAAAAAAGCAGGCAACGATATTGATTGAATTTAAGATCCAATTCATCGGAATGGCTCCTTCGCCCTATAGGGCGTTCGTTGAGTAGACCCCAAAGTCGTCCAGCCAATACAGTATACCGCATTGAATGAGCCTACAGTATCCAGTAAAACAAAATTAAAAATTGGTGCCGTACGACTGACACTGGTGGAAACTGGTGCCGTACGACTGACACTGGTGGAAACTGGTGC
>JAPLFV010000406.1 GCA_026390495.1 Pseudomonadota bacterium
AAGGATTGGAGCAATTCTTGATATCCCACTCAAGGACGTCGAGAGAGTGCTTTATAGCGAATCATATGTTGTATTGGATCCTGGAAATACTGAATTGACCGGTTTACATGTTGGTCAAGTAATATCAGAAGATGAATACGATAAAGCTTTACAAGAACATGGTAACAATGCTTTTAGCGTTGGCGTCGGAGCAGAAGCCCTAAAGGTCATTCTTGAAAAAATGCGAGTTGAAGAGCTGGCGGATTCTCTTCGGGACGAGCTTGAAGAAACAACATCTGAAGCGGGGCGAAAAAAGCTTCAGAAGAGATTGAAAGTTATAGAAGCATTCAACCAACTTGACGAAAATGGTGAATTCTTGGCAAAGCCCCAGTGGATGATGTTGGATGTAATTCCAGTTCTTCCACCGGACTTGCGTCCATTGGTTCCGTTGGATGGAGGCAGGTTTGCTACCTCCGATCTGAATGACCTATACAGGAGAGTCATCAACCGTAATAACCGACTGTTACGCTTGATGGAGCTAAACGCTCCCGAAATCATTGTTCGAAATGAAAAACGAATGCTTCAGGAATCGGTTGATGCATTGTTCGACAATGGAAGAAGAGGAAAGGTGTTTACTGGACCAAATAAGAGACCATTAAGGTCCTTGTCTGACATGTTGAAGGGTAAGCAAGGTCGATTTAGACAGAATTTATTGGGCAAACGAGTAGATTATTCTGGACGATCTGTAATCGTAGTTGGTCCCGATCTGAAATTGCATCAATGTGGCCTGCCAAAAAAGATGGCCATCGAGTTGTTCAAACCATTTCTTTATAATAAATTGGAAGAACATGGGATTGTTTCAACTATCAAATCTGCAAAGAAGTTAGTTGAAAAAGAAAGGCCAGAAGTTTGGGATTGTTTGGAAGAAGTTACAAAAGAGCATCCAGTTTTGCTTAATCGTGCACCAACTCTTCATAGGTTGGGTATTCAGGCATTTGAACCTGTTTTGATTGAAGGTAAAGCAATTCAGTTGCATCCTCTTGTTTGTTTTGCTTTCAATGCTGACTTTGACGGTGACCAGATGGCAGTTCATGTGCCTCTGTCGGTTGAAGCTCAGATGGAAGCTCGCGTTCTAATGATGTCTTCAAACAATATTTTATCGCCTGCCTCAGGTTCCCCAGTTATTGTTCCAACTCAAGATATTGTGTTAGGCCTTTATTATCTAACTAAAGATGATATTAGCGCTCGTGGTGGAGGAAAAATATTTGGTTCTGTCGAGGACGTCAGAGCTGCTTATGATCACAATCAAGTCGATCTTCAAGCTCCGATAACGATAAGAATGGATGGCAAAAAGTATAACACTACGGTAGGCCGAGTTATTCTTTCTGAAGTTTTGCCTGAAAAAATGGATTTTTCAGTGATCAATAAGACATTGGGCAAGAAGGACTTAGCGAAACTAGTTGATGACTCTTTCCACACTTGTGGTGCAAAAGCGACAGTACTTTTTGCGGATGCTCTTCGGTCTATGGGGTATCGATATTCAACAAAAGCTGGATTGTCCATTTCGATTGGAGACATGGTTGTTGCTCCAGGTAAAAAAGAAATGATTGATGCTGCTTATCAAGAAGTGAAGAAAATTAAAGAGCAGTATTCAGAGGGCTTGTTAACGCCGGGTGAGAGATACAATAAAGTCATTGATATTTGGGCAAAAGTAACCGAGGAAATTGCTCAAAAAATGATGCGAAACATCACTCACGTTCAAAAAGCAGACCATACTGGTAAAAAACACCAAGTGTTGAGTGACAACTCGATTTACATGATGGCGGACTCTGGTGCTAGGGGCTCAGCTCAGCAGATAAAACAGCTCGCGGGAATGCGGGGATTAATGGCAAAGCCAAGTGGCGATATCATTGAGACCCCAATTACCTCTAACTTTAGAGAGGGATTGACAGTTCTCGAATATTTTACTTCGACTCATGGAGCTCGAAAGGGACTTGCTGATACCGCGTTGAAGACCGCTTCCTCCGGGTATTTGACTCGTCGATTGGTTGACGTTGCTCAGGATTCAATTGTTACAGAATTGGATTGTGGAACTAAACGTGGAATTCCTATGGATCGAGGCGGCACAGATATAAAGGAAAGTTTAGGGGAACGCGTTTTAGGGCGAGTTGTTCTTGAAGATGTTTATAATCCCGTAAATGGCGACAAGATTGTTGATGCCGGTAAAATGCTTGATGAGATTGCATGTAAACGAATAGATGACGAGAAAGTTGAACGGGTCATGATTCGATCGGTCTTAACTTGTGAGTCGGCTCGAGGAAATTGTGCACGGTGTTATGGAAGAGACTTGGCGACTGGAAAAATGGTCAATGTTGGTGAAGCCGTTGGAGTCATCGCAGCGCAGTCTATTGGTGAACCTGGTACTCAGTTAACCATGAGGACCTTCCACTTTGGTGGAACTGCTCAAGGTAAAGTAGATAAGAATTACGTTGAAAGTAAATTCTTGGGTAAAGTAAAGTTTGAACGTATTAGATCTATTTTGAATCGTGATGGAGAGAGTATTGTCTTTAGTCGCAATGGGGAAATTGCGATTATGGACGATCATGGAAAAGTAAAAGAAACTTATCCAGTAAACTATGGATCTACGCTTCGGGTGAAGGATGGAGATGTTTTGAAAGAACCTGCAAAATTGGCTGAATGGGATCCGTTTGCGGTTCCGATTATGGCTGAAGTTGCCGGTAAGGCGGTATACGAGGATTTAAGAAATGGTCGCTCTATGGAAGAGCAAATGGACGAGAAGACTCAGTTGACTCGTAAAAAGGTGATGGAATCTAAAGGGAGTGATTTAAAGCCGGCAATTCATGTAGGTGATAAACGTTATCCATTGCCAGTCGGGGCCACAATTAATGTGGAAGATGGTGCAGAAATCAAACCAGGTGATATTTTAGCGAAAATCCCACGTGAAGCGACGAAAACTAAGGATATTACCGGTGGCTTGCCAAGGGTTGCTGAATTGTTTGAGGCTAGGAACATAATGTCAGATAGGGATGGAACCGTTTCCTTTGGAGCTGATACCAAAGGAAAAAGAAAGGTTGTTGTTACCGATGACAATGGAGATACAAAAGAGCATCAGATTCCAAAAGGTCGGCACATGGTTGTTACGGAAGGTGATTACGTCCGTAAAGGAGAATCCCTTGTTGATGGTTCGCCAAACCCACATGACATTCTTGCAATCAAAGGCAGAGTGGAGCTTTCGGAATACTTAGTTGATGAGATTTTGGATGTTTATAGGCTTCAAGGCGTAAAAATTAATAATAAGCATATTGAAGTTATCGTAAGACAAATGCTGAGAAGGGTTAAGATTGTCGAAGCTAGAGATGCTCGCAAGTTCCTTCCTGGGGAGCAGGTTGATTTAGCTGAAGTAGTTGCTGAAAATACTCGTTTGGAGGCTGAAGGAAAAAATCCAGCAACCTATGAACCATTGTTACTCGGTATTACAAAAGCCAGTTTGTCCACTGATAGCTTTATTTCTGCCGCCTCTTTCCAGGAAACGACTAAAGTTCTTACTGAGGCAAGTATTAATAGTAAAGTCGATCACTTAAGGGGTCTTAAGGAAAATGTAATTATGGGACGACTAATTCCTGCTGGAACGGGAGCTGCGTCATATCGTGGATTGAAGGCCATGGTAGCAGGACACAGGAATTCTGAAGCGTCTCCTGCCGAACAAGCTAGTGTTTTGTAAGAAAAGTGAGATTTTTTCGTGTTTTTTTTGGAATTTTATAGTTATGTCTTGCCAAGGGAGTTGGCCTTTGGTATCGATAGCATCCGATTTTTTAATTTATGAGGAATGTAAATGCCTACGATTACTCAGATCATTGCCAGCGGGCGCGACAAAGTAAAATACAAGTCGAAATCGCCTGCACTACAAAACAACCCATTTCGTCGTGGAGTTTGTACTCGCGTATATACTACGACTCCTAAAAAGCCAAACTCTGCGCTTAGAAAAGTTGCCCGGGTTCGTCTAACTAATGGAATTGAAGTTTCTTCTTACATTGGTGGAATGGGTCACAATTTGCAGGAGCACTCAGTTGTTCTAGTCCGAGGAGGACGTGTAAAGGATTTACCAGGGGTGAGATATCACGTGGTAAGAGGTACATTGGACTGTCAAGGTGTTAACGCAAGGCGCCAAGGTCGTTCAAAGTACGGTGCTAAGAAACCAAAGGCTGGCGCAGCGGCTAGCAGTAAAAAATAAAATTTAAGGAGTAAGTCATGGCTCGTCGCCACGTTGCAGCTAAAAGAGTAGTGTTACCGGATCCAAAATACAAAGATCCAGTTGTAACAAAATTCATGAATTGTATGATGTTAAACGGCAAGAAATCTGCTGCTGAGAAAGCGTTTTATGGCGCTATTGATGCAATTGAATCGAAAGGTGCACAAGGACTCGGGACCTTTAAGAATGGTCTAGAAGTTTTTCATGCGGCTTTAGAAAATACAAGACCATTGCTAGAAGTGAAAAGTCGCCGAGTAGGTGGGTCGAACTACCAAGTTCCTGTTGAAGTGAGGCCGGATCGACGACAAGCACTCGCTATTCGATGGTTGATTGAGTTTTCACGAGATCGATCTGGTCGGTCTATGAGAGAAAAACTCGCTGCTGAATTGCTTGATGCTGCCAATAAGCGTGGTGGAGCAATTAAGAGAAGAGAAGATGTTCATAAAATGGCTGATGCAAATAAAGCGTTCGCACATTTTCGTTGGTAGGTTTATAAATTTACTCGAAGAATTAGTTTTAAAGCCCTCCCTCGTGGAGGGTTTTTTTATGGTAGTAAACAGAGATTCAAATGTCAGGCTGCTGATGCGACTAATCAGTTAGACATTCGTTTTCACAATTTGAAATGAAACAAATGTGATTCAATTCCAAATGATGCTGGTCTGAAGATTGCTGAGAGATGCCTGACCTTAGATTCCCCAATTCTTTATTGGTCTGAGTTTATGATTAGCCTTTTTAGGTGAATTGAATCGGTGTTATAATGCAATTTTAAATCTGACTGGGGTTTTCAAAAATGGCTGTAACTATTAAGGCGATTGACCAAAGAGCTTTGCGAAATATTGGAATCATGGCCCATATTGATGCGGGTAAGACTACGACGACCGAGCGAATTTTGTTTTACACGGGAAAAATTCATCGAGTAGGGGAAGTTCACGAAGGAAATACCACAACCGACTGGATGATTCAGGAACAAGAAAGAGGAATTACGATTACTGCTGCAGCCGTTACTAGTTATTGGAAGCAGTATCAAATAAACCTCATTGACACTCCAGGACACGTAGATTTTACGATTGAAGTTGAGAGATCCTTAAGAGTTTTAGACGGCGCAGTTGCCGTTTTTGATGGAGTCAGTGGCGTTGAACCTCAATCCGAAACAGTTTGGCGCCAGGCCGATAAGCATGGAGTGCCTAGAATTTGTTTTGTCAACAAAATGGATCGCGTCGGAGCAAATTTTGAAGCCTCTGTACAAAGTATGAGAGATAGGCTCGGTGCCAATCCAGTTCCGTTTCAGATTCCCATTGGAAGTGAAGACAATTTCGCGGGCGTTGTCGACCTTATAGAAATGAAGGCTCTAAATTGGGGGCGTGGTGATGCTAGCGGTGAAAAGTGGAGTGTTGAAAGTATTCCAGAAGAGTTATCCGATGAAGCACAGTTGGCGCGAGAATATTTGATAGAGCAATTGGCCAATTTTGATGATGGCATCGGTGATAAATACTTAAATGGAACTAAGTTGGAAATCGATGAATTGAAAAGAGCCGCGCGGAAGGCGATCATTGACTTTAAATTCGTTCCTGTCTTTTGTGGAAGCGCATTTAAAAATAAGGGTGTTCAACCACTGCTCGATGCAATTGTTGATTATTTGCCAAGTCCATTGGATTTACCTCCAGTCTTAGGTATGGATATCGAAGATGAAAATATACAGTTAACTAGGCAAAGAAATGTTGAAGAACCGTTTTCAGCACTGGCATTTAAAATCATGAGTGACCCTTTTGTGGGTCAGCTAACATTTATTCGAATTTATTCTGGGTCGTTATCAATTGGTGAAGTAGTGATGAATACTCGCACCCAAAAACGAGAACGAATCGCGAAAATTCTAAGAATGCAAGCGAACGATCGCGAGGAGCTTGAATATGCAACTGCCGGTGACATCGTTGCAATTTCTGGATTTAAGCTTATCGCGACTGGCGATACAGTTTGCGATCAAAAGAATCTCATTAGATTTGAATCTGTGGTTTTTCCAGAACCAGTAATTAGTATTGCAATTGAATGTAAATCAAGTGCGGATACCGATAAATTACAAAAATCCTTAGAAAGATTGCAGAATGAGGATCCAAGTTTTAGAGTTAATTATAATGCCGAAACTGGACAGATGCTGTTAAGTGGGATGGGTGAGTTGCATCTCGATATATAGGCTTCTGCGAGAGTTTAAAACTGAGGTCAATGTCGGAAAGCCTCAAGTGAGTTATAGAGAAACAGTTTCTACGGGTGGGAAGGTTGAGGAAGCCTATCGACGTGAGGGGCAGGGAGTCAATCAATTTGCGCATGTTTTGCTAGAGTTTGAGCCTGGTGCAAAAGATTCTGGACTTGTTTTTGAGAATATAGTTAAGGAGCCAAAACTTAATAGGTTGCATGCAGAGCAAGTTAGAAAAGGAATTGAAGAAGCAATGTTGGCAGGCCCAATTGCAGGGTTCCCTGTCATTGGACTGAAATCGAGATTGATTGACGGCAGATTTGATCCTCAAATGCCCGATGTTAACGCGTTTAAAGTTGCAGCTGGTATGGCGATGCGAAAGGCCATGAGAGATGCTAGGCCAATTTTATTGGAACCAGTCATGGCGCTTGAAGTCATGGTTCCAGAAGAATACCTTTCAAATATCATGACTGATCTCAATGGGCGCCGAGCGCAGGTCAATAACGTAATTTTAAAGGGACACTTGCAATGTGTTGAAGCGAATGCCGCTTTGTCGGAAATGTTTGGTTATTCAACCCAACTCAGGTCTATTAGTCAGGGCAGAGCTACTTACACAATGAAGTTTGCGTCCTATGAACAAGTTTCTCCTCAAACATTGAAGCGAATTACTGGAGTTTAAAATTAGAAAAATCTCCGATTATCTATCGAAAGACCTGCCTATTAAAGATGGTGATACTGACACAGTTTTTGATTCGTTTCTTAAATTTATAAGCGATAGGAAACTCTCTTTATATACTGCCCAGGAAGAAGCGATTCTCAGTTTGTTCGAAGGTTCAAATGTCATTTTGAATACCCCCACAGGTTCAGGTAAATCACTTGTGGCGATGGCTCTGCAATTTTTGTCATTATCGCGCGGTAGACGATCTTTCTATACGAGTCCAATAAAAGCCTTAGCCAATGAGAAATTCCTTCAACTTGCTTCTGAGTTTGGGGCGGACAATGTTGGCATGATGACTGGAGATGCATCGGTTAATTCGTCTGCTCCAATTATATGTTGTACTGCGGAAATTTTGGCAAATTTGGCTTTGAGGGAAGGCGCCGACGCTAAAGTGGATGATGTTATTATGGATGAGTTCCACTATTACTCAGATGCGGAGAGAGGTTCAGCCTGGCAAATTCCTCTTTTGACAATGAATAGGACACGTTTTTTGTTGATGTCGGCAACCTTGGGAGATATGGATCTTTTTGTTAGGAGGTTGACTGATTTAAATGGAATGAAGACTGAATTGATAAGTTCCTCCACAAGACCGGTTCCGTTAAGTTACAAGTATCAAGAAACTCCCCTTCAAGAAACCATCATAGATCTACTTGATTCGAAGAAATCGCCCATTTATCTAGTTAATTTTACTCAAAGAGAATGCGCAGAGGTTGCGCAAAGTTTGTTGTCTATTGATTTCTGTTCGAAGGATGAGAAAGCAAGATTAAATAAGGAAATTGAAGAAGTTAGCTTTTCAAGTCCTTATGGGAAGGAAGTTAAGAAATTAATCAAGCACGGAATTGGAATTCATCATGGAGGACTGTTGCCCAAATATCGAGTTTTAGTAGAAAGACTAGCTCAGTTGGGGTTAATGAAAGTGATTTGCGGGACGGATACCTTGGGCGTTGGTGTAAATGTCCCCATTAAAACGGTTTTATTTTCTAAACTTTGTAAATTTGATGGGCAGAAGACGTCTATCCTTTCTGTTAGGGATTTTCATCAGATTTCTGGACGTGCTGGCCGCAAAGGTTTTGACGACGTTGGATATGTTGTGGTCCAAGCTCCGGAGCATGTTATCGAAAATGTTCGAGCCGAGCAGAAATGTATGCAAGATCAAAAGAAGTTGAAGAAATTAGTAAAGAAGAAACCTCCAGAAAAAGGTTTCATCCCATGGGGCCTAGATACGTTAAATCGTTTGATTGAATCTAAGCCAGAGCCAC
>JAPLFV010000019.1 GCA_026390495.1 Pseudomonadota bacterium
ATGCAGCAACAAGCACCAATGATGGGCGGACAAGCACCAACCATCGAACAACTTCTTCGCGCTCTTTTTTACAATTTACATTTTATTTTGCTGTTAATAGTTCCTGCTGTAACCATGGCTAGCTTTAGCGAGGAAAAGAAGTCCCATGCACTTAGGCTACTCATGACTGCACCTTGCTCTGCAACAGATATTGTCTTGGGGAAATTTTTATCCGCTTTAGGAATTATGAGTTTAGTTTTATTAGCATCCTTTGTATTTCCACTGTTTACAATGACCCATGGAAATCCAGATTGGAAAATTATTGCGTCGAGTTATTTGGGAATATTTCTTTTGATGTCTTCACAAATTGCTTTCGGCCTATGGGTGTCAAGCCTCACAAATAATCAATTTATGGCATTTCTGTTCACGATGTTTGGCCTGTTTTTGCTTCTTATTTTGAACTGGATGGCCGGAAGTTTAGGAAGCGGAGTTTTTGAAAGCCTACTCAAATATTTAGCATCATCAGATCATGTCGACGCCTTTTTCAAAGGTACTTTGTCTGTGAGTCACACGGCTTACTTTCTATGTTTTACAGGAATGTTCTTATTTTTTACAAATGTTACTCTTGATTCTCAACGTTGGAGATAAACAATATGCGAAATACACTGTTAATATTACCATTTCTTGCTCTGTTGTTTGCTGCATTTGGCGCACTACTTGGCTCAAGCTTTGCTGAACAGGCAATCATTTTTAAATCAATTGGTTGGGGAGGCGCAGCACTTTTAATTCTCGCTTGGGTCTGGATTGACAGAGCTGGATTTAAAAATCTTATTGGGCGTAAAGGTGCAAAATATGGTGCTAGCTCAGGAGTCGTCGTAATTTTAGGAATTTCTGTAATCGTGGCGATTGCCATAATTACTTCTAAACCTAGGTTTGATAAATCCATCGACCTCAGTCGAGATAAAACAAACACACTTTCCGAACAGACTCTCAAAGTTATTGAGAATCTTGAGAAAAAAGGCTCTGAGGCAAAGGTCGTTGCTTACTTTAGCGATCAGGGTCAAGAAGGACAGTTCAAAGATTTGATCAACCTTTATCTAAGAGCTGGAGCTAAGTTAAACATAGAATACATTAATTCTCAGAGAGAGCCTCTTAAAGCGCAAGCTGATAATTTGACTAATGCCAACACGGTTATTGTTCGTCTAGGTGCCCAAGAAAATAGAGTAACAACGTTTACGGAAGAAAAGATAACGAATGCCATTTCAAACAGCTTAAAAGAAGGAAGTAAAAAAATAGTCTTTACAAAAGGCCACGGCGAGGGCCAGTTGACCGGAAATGAAGCTACGGGTTTTGACATTCTTGTCCAGGAATTGAAAAACAACAGATATGACGTTAGTGATGTCAATTTGCTGGAAACAACCGCAGTACCTGAGGGCACCAATGCACTTATTATAGCAGGTCCTAAATACGATTTTAAAGACGTTGAGACGAAGGCCGTTGAAGACTTTATCAACAAAGGTGGAAATTTATTGGTCATGGTCAATGCCATGGTCAATGCACCCCAGATCAATACTCTTACAGAAAAATTTGGATTTAAATTCAACAATGACTTTATCATCATGCGCCCAGATGATCCAAGAACTCAGCTAATCGGTCAAAACAATGCGATCATCAATGAATTTGATGATATGAACCCCGTTACCAAAGATTTTGCAAAGCGGAGCAATGTTGCGGTTCTGTTTAGATTTACTCGCACGCTTTCTGAAATTGTAGACAATCCAGCCAAATTCAAAGTGAGCTTGATTGGAAAAACGTCAAGTGAAGCGGGAGTGAAACTTAAAAACGTCTCGAGTCAAAATGATTTAAAATCAATTTCTCCGGACCGAATAGAACAGGGATCTTTTGCGGCGTTGGCATCGGCAACAGGCAAAGTAGGAGAAAAAGAAGTTCGACTATTAGCAGCAGGCTCTACCGAGTTTGCGAACAATCAAGGAGCTCAGGCAGCAGAGCATCGAGACCTGTTTCTAAATATGATTAGCTATTTAAGTCAGGATGATGACTTCATTACAATTCGTCCAGTTGACCCCACCAAGAGCACTCTTTCTATTTCAAGTTCAGGTGCGATGCTGAATTTGAAATTTATTAGTTTTGTGTACCCGTTCATTTTCCTGGGAATTGGAATGCTGTATTGGATGAGACGGAGGTCGGCATAATATGAAAAATTGGAAAATTGCCGCGACGTTAGCAGTGTTGCTATTAGGCTTAGGTGGACTAGCGACTTGGGACGAATGGAAAACCAAATCAGATGAGAAGTCTAAAGAGACGTCCAACCTACTGACAAAATATAGACCTGATGACATTAAGGGCTTCACATACGTTACAAGAGGAGACAGCGAAGGAAAATCTGAAAATGCCGACAAAGTTCCCTCTAACACTGTTGGTAAAGGCGCATTTACAGCTTCTTTGTCGAAGTCAGATGGTATCTGGAAAGTTATAAGTCCGATAAATGAAAATGCTGATCAGCAAGTCGTTCAAGACCTATTGAAAAATATTTTGGAATACAAATATGAATCTGAAGTAGCAAATGCTCAAGAATCCTGGGCTAAGTTTGGATTGGACAACCCAAGACGCATGATTGAAATCGAAACAAATGATGGAACAAAGGTAGCGATTAAAGTCGGAATTAACTCCCCTGTCGGCTTTAGTGCCTACACTGCAACATCCGTATCGCCATCCGTTTATGTTGGTAGTCAACATATTGCTACATCTATGTCTAAAACACTGTTCGATTTTCGAGACAAGAAACTGGTGAGCACGACTGCCTCAGATGTAAAAACCTTCGTGCTGGAAATTGCCAAACAAAAACCAATTCGATTGGAAAAGTCCAATGACAAATGGTCCATCAAAGATTCAGAAGTGATTGCAGCAGATACCGTCCAAGTGAACAATTTCTTGGACGATGTCACTGGATTGAAAGCACTTGAATTTGTGGAACCCTCAAACAAAGAAGTTACATCCTCAGTTAGTAAAGACAAATCTGACATTAAGGTCTTCATAGAGACCACCTCTGGAAAGTCTGAATTTATTTTAATTTCAAAGTTGAAAGCGGGCCTGTTTGCCGCAGTCGAAGGCTCTAGCAAAGTCGTTAAGATCCAAGACGATACCTTTGCAAAAATTTCCAAAAAAATAGACGACTTTAAGGATAAAAAGATTTTTCAATTTCAATCTTCACAAGTTGAGAAGATTGACATAGACGGCAAGATTTTCTCGAAGATTAAGGATGAGTGGTACGCAGCAGAGGACGCCTCAAAATTTGAATCTGACGGATCATTCAAAGGCAAAGCCGAAGAAAAACCAAGTCCAAAAGGTCATGTCAGAGGGTTGATTGTTGATTTAGAATACGCAAAAGCAGAAAATATTCTTTCTGCGGATGATCCGGTAGTTAAGAAACTGCCCCCAGCTCCAAAAAATAAGATCATTCTAAATTTTGCCGGCACAGCAAATTTACCTCCCTTGACCATAGACACCTATCAAGTTGCTGAAAATCCCGATCAAATTTACCTACGACCTTCGAATTCAAAATCAATCTTTAAGGGAAAATCTAGTATTATTTCGACTATCCATGATTCTGTAAAACTACCTGCTGAAGATGTCAATTTTGCATCGCCTGGAATGGCTGCGCCAAATTCGGGCCAAACTACAAAGTGATGTCGAATTACCTATTGAATCGCAAAGGAACTGAAGCACCATTTG
>JAPLFV010000032.1 GCA_026390495.1 Pseudomonadota bacterium
ATTCATCCCAGCAAGTCGAGGCAGCTTTATGTTGGACTTTGTTTCGGTTGCCATGGTCATTGCGATCCCAGCATTCCTATTCGGTGCACGCCAAGCGATGAGCAAGAATTACCGCACCCATAAACTGATCATGACATCCCTGTCAGCAATTCTACTTACTGCGGTGGCCCTATTTGAATATGAAATGAGAACCATTGGATGGGAGCATTTAGCAGAGCCAAGTCCCTATTTTGGAGAAACTTTGGACAACACCCTTTATATCCATTTATTTTTCAGCGTTTCAACGGCAGTAAGCCTTCTTATTACCGTTGGTCTGGCATTTAAAAAATTTAGCCGGATACCCAAACCCAACAGTCATAGCTATGTTCATAGAATCGTCGGCAGAGTTTCAATAGGCGGACTGATAATGACATCAATCACCGGTTGGATTTTTTACTGGATGGCGTTCGTCGCTACCTAATTTCTATGGAATCAATAGAGTAAATTTAATTTCTGCCCATCCCGCTTCTGCCGCACCAAATTTATTTTTTCTAGGAATAAATTTTGCTTGTTTTGCACTTGCAACGACCTTCTCATCCATCCCATATCCAATTTTTTTTCTCAAATCAGCTTCAGTCACATTTCCTTGGACATCCACGTAAACATCTACAATCCAGGATCCTTCTAATGAAGCATCTAGCGCTTGATCAGTGTAAGGAGGAACTATAATGGTATCACGCTGCAATATTGCGGGAGACGACAAATCGCCACCCAATGGTTTGACATCATTTGGATTGACGCGCTTGCCAGTATCTTCCACCATGAGTGTATTTCCCACCGGCGCAGACATCGTACCCTTATCCGATACACTGTCTTTAGTTAGGCCTTGAATGGGTGTAGCATCCGTAACTGTTTTAGGCACGGTTTCATTTGGTGCTGGGAGTTTTTTTTCCGGTTTTTTGGGTTTTTCTTTTGGCTTTGGTTCGGGAGGCAAAGGCGGAGGAGTTGCCTCAGGAGTTCTTACCGTGATGCGAACCGGCCCAGGTTTACTTAATGTAGGATCTAGTGACTGTCCAACAAACGTGCCAAGAAGCAAATGCGACAACAGGGACGCCGCAAATACAACGTACCACACCTGAGGACTTACAGACGGCAGATTAAAATTTTGTTTTTTATGTGTAAACGCATTCATCGATGCAAAACTCTTGTTCGTTTTATTCCTGACTAAAAATTCCATCAATCACAACATCACCATTATGACATACCATCCCCTCCATTAACTACTTTGCCAGGCATTAGTTTGTGATTATTTTTTAAACAACATAAAAGTCATCAAACACGTCTAAATTTTCATCTAACATCCAAAAAACTCAATGGCCCACTGGCCAAAATCTATGGTAGCCTCTCGCCACGAATATTTAAATCTTGAAGAAAGGGAGACTCCATTATGAAATTCAATTCATTATTTCCTCGTTTGGCTTTGATGTCGGCACTCTGCTCAACATCTGTATATGCTGCGGACGTTATTAAAATCGGCGAAGTCGGTTCCATGACAGGCGCTCAAGCAACATTTGGAATTTCTACTCACCAAGGCATTGAGCTCGCAATAAAGGAGCAGAATGCTAAAGGTGGCATTAAAGGTAAAAAAATTGAATTAGTCAGCGTTGACGACCAAGGCAAACCAGAAGAAGCAGCAACTGCAACTACTAAATTGATCACGCAAGATAAAGTATCTGCCGTTCTTGGCGAAGTCGCCTCTTCATTGAGCTTAGCGATGGCGCCCATCGCACAGCAAAACAAAGTCCCAATGGTAACTCCATCATCCACGAATCCAAAAGTTACTGAAGTCGGTGACTATATTTTTCGGGTTTGTTTTATCGATCCTTTCCAAGGAACAGTGATGGCAAAATTTGCATTTGAAAATTTGAAGGTAAAGAAAGTCGCCATTCTTCGCGACATGAAGAGCGACTATTCCGTCGGCCTTTCTGACTTCTTTGCTGAGTCTTTCAAAAAGCTAGGTGGCGAGATTGTCGTTGATCAATCCTACAGCGCTGGAGAAGTCGATTTCAATGCTCAAATCACGTCAATCAAAGCTAAAAAACCAGAAGCCATCTTCGTCCCAGGCTACTACACTGAAGTTGGTTTGATCGCAAAACAGGCTCGACAACAAGGTATAAAAGTTCCATTACTTGGTGGAGACGGATGGGACTCTGAAAAGCTGACTGAGATTGGCGGTAAACATTTAAATAATGGTTTCTTCTCTAACCATTACAGCCAAGACGACAAATCTCCAGCTGTTCAAGGCTTTATTTCAGCGTACAAAGCACAATACAGTAAAGTTCCAGATGGATTAGCAGCCATGGGCTATGATGCCGCTAAAGTTCTATTTGCAGCCATGGAAAAAGCAAAAACATTGGCCAATAAAGACGTCAGGGATGAACTTGCAAAAACAAAAGACTTCCAAGCTGTTACTGGTAAAATCACAATCGACGATAAAAGAAACGCGAGTAAGCCAGCTGTCGTTCTCGAAGTTAAAGACAAAAAGTTTGTTTATAAAACAACAGTCAATCCGATTTAAAGACGTCTTCAATTTTTGAATAGGTACCTAAAACGCCATGGCAGAATTTCTACAGCATATTATCAATGGCCTCTCTCAAGGTGGAACCTACGCTTTGATCGCGCTTGGTTACACAATGGTCTTTGGCATATTGCAGCTGATAAATTTTGCTCATGGCGAAGTTTATATGATCGGCGCTTTTGTTGGTTACTACTCTTCAAAATTTTTCGGCGAAGAGCTTTCGCAATTTTGGATGAGCTTAGCTGGAAAGATGGCGGAGGATGGACAAACATTGATCCCAACATTCGCGTCCTCTCTTCTTACGGCCATGACAATTATACTGATTGCCATGTTAGTTTGTGCATGTATTGGGTTTCTGGTTGAAAGGTTTGCGTATCGACCACTCCGATCAGCCCCTCGCATCAACCTCCTTATTACCGCCGTCGGGGTTTCACTACTATTTCAATACTCTGGACAGCTATTTTTTGGTTCTGATCCCAAAGCTTATCCCGATCTTTTCTCGGATCTAGATGTTTGGACTTTCGGATCAGAAGAAGAATCTCTTGTGATAAATCCCATTCAGGTAACTGTGTTAACGTCCTCTATAATTTTAATGCTTATTTTAAGGCATGTTATATTCCACACTCGACTAGGTCGAGCCATGAGAGCGGTAAGTTTTAATCACGATTTAGCCAGCCTCATGGGAATTCCAACAAATTTGATAGTTTCAGCTACTTTCATGATGGGGTCAGCACTTGCAGGGGCCGCCGGTGTCATGGTTGGCTTAACATATCCCAAAGTCGAGCCTCTTATGGGATCGATGCCCGGACTAAAAGCTTTTTGTGCTGCTGTCTTGGGAGGAATTGGAAACGTGACAGGTGCAGTTCTTGGGTCGTTTATCTTAGGTTTAGCAGAAGC
Organism: Pseudomonadota bacterium; assembly: GCA_026390495.1. GTDB lineage: Bacteria > Bdellovibrionota_B > Oligoflexia > Oligoflexales > RGVZ01 > CAMDKS01. Next base: position 3,455 of record JAPLFV010000032.1, read on the forward strand.
TCTCCTGTCTGGTTACGCAATGCCTACATATCGTGACGCACTAGCATTTGGGGTACTCATTGTTATTTTGCTAGTAAAACCATCAGGTATATTAGGCGTCCATCGAACAGAAAAGGTTTAATGCGTTCATGTCAAAAGAATCACAAAATAAGTTCGCTGAAATACCTGGAATATTAGGCATGAAAGGCTGGCTCTTTGCAGCTGCAGTAATCATTTTCCTTCATTTCACATTGCAACTAGGTTTAAATGCGTACTACTTTCAAATTTTAATGTTTGCAGGAATCAATATCACGCTTGCTGTAAGCCTAAACCTGGTCAACGGATTTACCGGACAATTTTCAATGGGCCACGCAGGTTTTATGAGCGTTGGTGGCTACATGTCATCTTATCTAACAACGACATATTTTGCTTCTAATCCTGACATGCTCCAAAATCCTATCATTTCTGGCGTAATCTTTTTCTTTGCTTTAATTGCTGGTGGAGTTGCGGCGACCCTTGCTGGCTATGTCGTTGGTTTACCTTCATTGCGTCTAAGAGGCGATTATTTGGCAATTGTTACATTGGGATTTGGCGAGATAATCCGCGTCCTTCTTTTGAATATGAATATTGTCGGCGGCGCACGAGGATTGTCAGGGATTCAGCCACTTACAAATTTCTTTTGGGTGTTCATATTTGCTTTGCTGACCGTGTTTTGCGTATGGCGAGTGGTACATTCAGCCAAAGGTCGAGTTCTACTTGCTATTCGTGAGGACGAGATCGCAGGAACGTCAATGGGAGTCAATACGACAGAGGGAAAGGTCTGGGCCTTCTCACTCGGAGCGTTTTTTGCGGGAATTGCCGGAGGCCTTTTTGCACACTATTTGACAACATTAAATCCCGGCACATTTGACTTTAATCGAAGTTTTGAAATTATTATTATGGTCGTCCTTGGGGGAATGGGGTCCATTTCAGGATCTATAGTGGCAGCCATTTTCCTCACCTTGCTTAAGGAAGTGCTAAGGCCTTTACAGCAGATAACTGGCTATGATTTAAGAATGATTATTTATTCCCTCGTGCTCATAGGAATGATGTTAACAAGACCACAAGGAATTTTTGGCACCTCAGAGATTACCTCTCTCTTTAATTATTTCAAAAAGAGACTAAAACGAGGCGCTCCATGACACAAATCGCTTTAAAAACTGAAAAGCTTACAATTCAATTTGGTGGCCTCAAGGCTGTCAATGAATTTGATATCGAGATTAAGAGTGGAATGATTTTTGGACTAATAGGACCCAACGGAGCCGGAAAAACTACGGTGTTCAATATGCTTACTGGAGTCTATCAACCTACTTCCGGTTCGATTATTGGTTTCAATAAAAATTTAGTTGGGCTGAAACCTTTTCAAATTACACATGCAGGTTTTGCAAGGACCTTTCAAAATATTAGATTATTTAAGAACCTAACGGTTCTACAGAATCTGCAAGTCGCTATGGATCAAAACCCAAAACATAAAAAATTCGGACTTCTTTCGACACTCATAAAGACTGCCAAGCTATTGGAAAGTGAAGGCGAGAAAACAGCTGAATGCCTAAGCATATTAAAAATATTTAACCTTGATTCTCGTGCAGAAGAAATCGCTTCAAATTTGCCCTATGGAGATCAACGGCGACTAGAGATCGCTCGAGCGATAGCTACAGGCTCAAGATTATTACTCCTTGATGAGCCCGCAGCAGGAATGAATTCAAAGGAAACCGCATCTTTAATGCATACAATTAAAGATGTTAGAAAGATCTTTGATGCTACAGTCTTGCTCATTGAACACGACATGAAACTTGTGATGGGAATTTGTGAAAGAATAGCAGTGCTTGACTATGGTGTAAAAATTGCGGAGGGCACCCCAAGCGAGATACAAAAAAATCCTCGCGTTATTGAAGCATATCTAGGCAAGGCGGCGACGAATGACCAAGCAAGGTGAAACCATATTGAAATTTGAAAATGTCAGCGTCTACTACGGCATTATTCAGGCTATGCACAAAATGTCATTTGAGGTTAAAAAAGGTCAAATCGTGACTCTTGTAGGCGCAAATGGTGCCGGAAAATCTACAACACTTAGGGCCATATCTGGTTTAGTAAAACCTAAAGAAGGATCCATCATATTTAAAGGCGAAAACATTGCCGGCATGCCAGCTCACGAAATTGTTAAGCGGCGATTGTGTCAAGCACCTGAGGGTCGTGGAATTTTTCTGAACCTATCGGTTGAAGAAAACTTAGATTTGGGTGCATGGGCAGCTCCAGATAAAAATTCCTATCAAAAAAATATGGATCTTGGTTTTGAGATGTTCCCAAGACTAAAGGAAAGGCGGAAGCAAAACGCCGGAACCTTATCAGGCGGGGAACAACAAATGTTAGCGATTGCGCGAGCTTTGATGAGCCAGCCAGAGGTTCTATTGCTTGACGAACCGAGCTTAGGTTTGGCACCGCAAATTATTGAGAAAATTTTTGAAATCATTACAAGTATCAATAAGTCAGGTATGACGATTTTATTAGTCGAACAAAACGCTCTGCAGGCTTTAGAAATCGCAGACTATGGGGTTGTCCTAGAGACAGGCACTATAAAAACGCAAGGCCCAGCCAGAGAACTTTTGAAATCCGATGAAATACGCAAGGCTTACCTCGGTGAATAGATTGGTAAATTCCATAGTCTAAAAAGGTTGTTTCCAAAGAGGTAGAATTTAACTGCCCGAATAGACCCTTTCAA
>JAPLFV010000081.1 GCA_026390495.1 Pseudomonadota bacterium
ATAATTGGCAATGTGAGTCGCGAAGGAAAAAGTAGGTAAAACGATCGCCATAAAACTAACACTGATAAAAACCCCATGACAATGATTCCAAAATTCATAAACCCGAAATGAATCACATTGGGCGTCATACCTGATTTCATTAGTTTAACGATAAATACAAACGGAGCCAAAAGAAGTCCAGTACCCCAGGGGTGATGATTGTGATCTAAAGACCAACTCTTAATGTAATCAGTACTCTTCAAATCAGGATTCAAATGATATCCTAAATTATAGGCCCAGTGCATATAACTCGTATCATCACCTGAATCAAACCAACCTGAGGAGCTACCAAATGGCATGCCACAAAACATGATGTAGGCACTGTAAACTAACAAACACCCAGTCAGGCTTTCAATAGGTGAATTTTGTTTCCTAGACAAAATCACAACACCAAAAAAAATCAGTGACAATGTCAAAATATTCACTATAGACGAATCACCTACCTGCATCGGCGATACAACTATTTCAAATTTTGTTGGCGAATTAAATCGAAATTTTAAAACATTGATTTGAGCCAAATCAGGAATCGACACCCTTGTAGCAGCCGTCCAATTTGTACCTGTTCCATTTGAAGACCAAATGACTTTTCCAGTCTCGTCTTCCGCAATCAATGGCTCGGTAGGTGGACCAATCAATTGAGCAGTTAAAGAACCATTCAACTTAGACAAGTCAAAAGATGTCAAAAGACCAGGTTCTAGTTTATTTCCTTCTAAAATTATGGATCTATATGCACCAAAAACAAAGTTTTTTTCAAGGCAGGTTACTGTGCCTCGATTTGGAAGAAGATTCGCTACCCCGAGTTCAGAGCACTCAATGACTCGACCTTGAATAATTCTTGGCAAGGCCTTTGTGACCAGTATCAGTAAGGCGAATGTAAACAGAAACGCAACACCCAGTATCAATGGCCATTTTTTTTTATTAAAACTCATTCTGAAGCCTTCGAAGCAATCTGACGTAAAAGTAAAAACTAGGTACTAACTGGCTTTTCCTCAACCGAGGATTTGCTGGTCCTAGCGAAAAAACTGCGCGCCCACTGACGAATCAAATACGATGAATGAAAAATTAATCCTCTCGTAGTTTTAAAATCAATGACAGTACCAATTCTTATCTCACTATTGCACCATGTTGACTTGTAAGATTCAGCCCCAATAGTAAAATCAAAAACCGACTTTGAAGATTCAATTGACATTTCAAACAGCCATTCCAAAAGTAATCGGCTCACAGCATACTTTCTCCAGTCTCCATCACGATAAGCCTGTACCATGTAATAGAACCTATTGTTCCATTGTGCCCCAAAATGCGCGGCAACATTCTTTTCGTCAACTTGAATCACAGACAGATGTGCAATGCTTCTATGTTCAAACAATTTTTTGAAAAACTGTTGAATATCGTTCCGTTTAAAAATACTCACTTGATTTTGGGACGTTAACTGGTTGTGTTTTTCTTCTAGGAGAAACTCAATAATATTATTCGAATCTACAGTATTATCGGCTTGCATAAACTTAACCGTTCCAAGCTCACCTAAGTTACGTAGCCTTCGTTTGCTATCTGACGCCATTTTTGAGGTGAAGGCCTTAGATTTAAAGGTTGGGACGTCAACCTCAAGAATTCGTTGATAGCAAAATATATCCGATTTAGATCTATTCATCCAAAAAAGTGGATTTACGACACCGTCTATTGATTCAGGGATCTGGTAGATGTAAACGTAGTCAAATCTTGAAAAGTTATAAACCGCATTTGTGATTCCTTTCCAAATTTTAATCCACATTTGCGGATCAATCTTTTTGGCAAAACTAGGATCAAACGACGGCGAAAAATAGTCTGAAACCGGATCGCCGACAATTGCCAGCCTACGCCCCCATTTGCCTGAAGTTATCTCAAAAGGAATCAAACAAACTAATTGGTCAGCAAAAAATACTTGTGCAAAAAAAATATCCGAATGCCTTCCTTTTCCTATTGTTTCTATCCAAGTTGAAATCCATTCATACGTTTGGAAGCAAAAAGTCATGCCCTTCGACTGAAGGGCCAGCCATTGATCACGTACTTTATCGATATCTGCAATAACAGAAAATTCAATCTTCTGATTTTCAATCAGCAATAGATCC
>JAPLFV010000127.1 GCA_026390495.1 Pseudomonadota bacterium
GAGTACAACTCATCCAAACTAGGTTTCATGGAATTGTTCGCGATATTGAATTGAACATCTGCTAATATAGATTTCATAGTACGATTGGTCATCTTTGGCTGAAATCTATAAATATTGCCTACTCCAGAAACGTCCTTTTGCCGCTCTATAAAGGAATGAAGTTTGCTACTTTTTTCAGTAATAATCTGTATCGCTTGATCATGACTCATTGGCTTATTGTCATCTACACCACCAGGAATGCTGCTCTTCAATCCATCAATGTAATAGTTCTCAAACATCGGATATAAATTGACGCCCAAATTCAAACCAACACCAAGAGATGTCATAGATCCAAAGTAGCCTGCGTAATTTGCGGCATCGCTTTTGCATCCATATATAATGGCAACTTCGGTACCTATAACGTGATCATCTCCTTTTGAAATGCCTACTTGGGGAAGAAGAAACAAATGATCTTCAATCAGATTGTCTTTTTTGCCAAACCACCACACATATTCAGCAGCCGCACTAAATCCAATTGGACCAGTTCCTTTACCAAGAAGCTTTGGAATATTTGCACCTGCTTTGAATGAAATCCCGTCAATAGATTTCAAAATATTGCCACCATTTGAGTCGGCGACTCGACTTAAGGAACACATTGCGTCTTTAAGGGAACTAGGACCAATCTTTTCAAGACTGCGCAGCGCGTCACTGGCCCGAGATTGAATATCAGTTACTTCTGATTCGTCTATCTTGATTCCTTGATTCTTAGAGACTGCTGCCTTTTCAAGTAATTGGCTGCGATTTCTTGGTTTGCAACCAACAACTAAGAACATCATGTAAAATCCTGAATACAATGCAACGAGATATCTACTTTGCATATTAAACGCTCCTAAATCCAGTATAGGCCATCCAAATTACCGACAGCTTCTTTGAGTCTGGTTGATACAAGAGATAAGCCTTTCATTGCAGCAATCCTTACCATGTTGGCAAGAACGCCTTCGAGACGTTGTTCCCGAACACTCATTACTAAGGAAATAATTGCAAGTTTCATACAATTCCCCGAATTCGGCCTTCATGACAAAGGATCTGCAGCGTTCTGTAATCTCGCCAAGATTCCCACATTGCACCGTTGAACTCTTCGTAAACTCGTCCGGATTGTAAATGGAATACTCACATGAAGATGCCTCTGCTTTTTTTGGATTTTCTAAATCACTCTTGCTGGAGGAATTTTGGCTGCTAGGGGCATTAGGAAACATTTTGGGACAAGGAATTGCACTTTTCGTCTTTTTCTCACCTGCAGATTTGACGACAGATTCGAATGATTTGAAATTTGCAATCCATGTGTCATCAATTGGCTTATTTTGGAGGCTCTCTTCAGTTTTCTCCTTTTCGAGCTCCGCCCAAATCTCTTGGACATCACTGACGACTTCATTTTCAAGCCTTTCAATCAATCGACCAGGTTTGGCAGCAGCTTCAGCCTCTTCCCAGGTGATCGCAAAATTATTTAAGTATTTTGCCGTTGCTACCATGTCTTTTCCTGATTCAGACATGGCCCCTTCATACAAATAGAAACATCGCGACTCTTTCGACATTACCAATCTAAACACAGCGAGTCTTTCATCGACCTGCATAACACTTTTTGTAAACCAATCCGCCTTTGGCGTACTTACTGATTTAGCGTCACTCGAATCTCCTGCTCTGGTATGATTTCGAGCCTTGCAATTCGACCAAACTGGCGATGCAATCAGAACAAGAGACATTAAGGCGATAAACTTCATTTATATAATACCTCTTAATCCAAACACAATCCAATATAGCGGAAGGAAGAAGCACCCATTCATCTGCTCCCCTGTGGCTTACAAGATTCAGTTAATAAAACACCAACATCAATTGAATTACGGCCATTTCGCCTTTAACTTAGGGTCAGGACGCCTTATCCAAGATCCTGAATCGATTCCGTTTTATCTAATTTAAAGAGGCAAAAGTTACCTACCAAAACATTCCCTAAACTTTTAGAAGGTGGGTCCGAACTGATTCCTTGAGGACAAAAGTTCTCATCAGAAGACTTAAGACTTAGAGGATAAACAAATGGATCATATCAGCGATTTAATTCAAAAGATCAATGGGATGATTATTATCTTGTTAGTTGGAATTGCTGCCCATCACAGCAATCTAAATGCACAAACAGTCGATTTAGATCCCAATGAGATTCGAGGTAGCGTGGCAAAGAAACCCATTGCCGTTTTGCAAAATCGATTCTTTCTTAAATCTATGAGACCTGAATTTGGTGTTTTGTATGGATCAGTTCTAAATGAATCATACACAAAATCAACCCTTACCGGCGCGCGAATCAGCATGTTTGTCAATGAATGGGTTGGAGCAGAGGCTCAAATGATAAAGGTAGCCGTCTCAGACAGTGACGACAGAAAAGCGCTGAATGATATTACCTATAGAAAAAAGGATGATCCAAGCCAACTAGTGTCACCTGACCCAGAGGTAAATCCCATCCGTGGAATTACGGACCTTTCAGTGATTGCAGCACCATTCTATGGAAAGCTGAGCCTATTGGACTGGGCTATTGTATATACCGACCTTTATGGAAGTCTTGGTTTGGCAAACGTCAAAACTGATCAAGGGGCAAAAACAGCAATCACGATGGGGGGTGGAATAAGAACCTACTGGGCCACGAGGTGGTCTACGAGATTAGATTTTAGAAATCGGAGTTATACGGAAACCAGAGGGGGAAAATCAACGAGGAAGAATGCTTGGAGTTTTGATTTGGGCATTAGTGTCCTAGCTTTCTAAGGCTATTGGTTTGCCAAATCCACTGGATAAGAATTTCAAAGACAGAATCAATGGGTCGAAGTTTAGAGAAATGGTAGGGTGACGATGAATATCACAATCACAAAGCATCAAATACTACAGAGAGCTATCTTTACATCTCTTTTGTGGGGTGCGTCTGCAAGCAATGTAACCAATGCGTCTCAAGATAAGACTTGGTCCAGATTTCAGGATTTAAGGGTCAAATATAGAACAGGGGAAATCAATGACAAAGAAATGTGGGGTCTACTGGTAGAACTTAATGAGGTATTACCAAAGCTGCCGGGTGAGCAACAAGCCACAATTCTGCAAACGCAAGCAAATGTGTTAAGCCGAAACGGCTACCCAATCCTTGCAGCGATCAATGCTGCACAAGCAATTAAAAAGGCGTCAGATCCGTTTAGCAATGACTACAGCCGAAGCTGGACAATCATTAAAGAAGTTTCACGAGAAAAGCCAATTCAGAATCTATTAGAGTCAATCGCCGAATCACTTATACATCATAAAAAAAACCCCGGGACTTTCGGCAGTGACTGGAAATATATAGAGGGTAATGTTCTTTATGCTCAGGGACAAAGTTCTACTGCAATGGATTATTACGCACAGGTAAAAGTTAATGATCGATATTTCTTTCCATCAAAGTATCAGCAGGCTATGATCCAACTCGATGCTGGAAAAAGAGACGAAGCCATTGCATCACTTAAATCCATCGTCTATCCAACAAGTCAAGAACTGAGTTCACTGAATCGAGATGAACTCCGCCTTTTGACAGATGATGCAAACATTGCCCTGGGCCGCATCTTCTATGAACAAAAGAAATTCAATGATGCAATGACTCACTATCGACTGATCAGTCGTGACAGTCATAATTTTTATGAATCACTCTTCGAACAAGGATGGTCATTGTTTATGGCAGGGTACCCAAATCATGCTTTGGGTGTGCTTCATTCGGTTCGCGGTCCCTTCTTTCCAGATTCCTTCAATCCAGAAGCAACGATGCTTTCCGCAATCATTTATTATTGGATGTGTCGTTACAACGATAGTCGAAATGAACTTGCCGACTTTCTTGAAAAAAATAGAGTCGCTATGAAGCAGTTACAAGATTACATCTCAAGAAAAAATCTAGACGCAGATGTCGCGTATTCATTATTCGAAAACACAGTAACCGGAGTCTCTTCCGAGGGTTTAGGCATGCCGCGAAATCTTTTGAATAGTGCCGCAGAAAAGGATTCGATGATGCATGTTCGCGATCAGTATGCCGCAGTTCTAGAAGAACTGCAAAAATTGCAAATAAAAGGGGTTTTTGGCAGCAAAGAGCATGTTGAAACTCTACGTTCGTATCTTGAACAGTGGTCGGTGGCACTCCGCAAAGACATTGGAAAACGTTTCATAGTAGAGCTCCAAGAAATGCATCAAGACTTTACCCGACTTCATGATCAAGCTCAATTTCTCTATATAGAACTTCTAATGAGTCAAAAGGATCAACTCCTAGGCAAAGAGCTACACTCAGACTCCAAAATTGGCAAGGTAGTCTCCTCAGAAAATATATCAGGGTGGGGAAAATATACCCAAGCGTATGCCTCAGACGACAAGTTAGAGTATTGGCAAGATGAAGTGGGCTTTCATATTTTTAGGTTAGTACCATTATGCAAATAACGTAAAGCAGATTAGAAGGTCGACGAAGAGAATTGAAGCACACATTTTGGAGGAACTATGAATAAAAATAACAATTCAAGTCTTGGCTCAAAACTAGCAGTCTCAATTCTCTTTCCACTTTTCCTGAATTACTTGCCTGCAAACGCTAATGAACTCCGAAAACTTGATGAAAACACTTCAAAACCTGCAGCTCCATCAAAAGAAGACAGCGCGGACTACTTCAGCAAAGATAGACGAAACATATCTAAAGAAGATGCTGTGCAGGCTGAAGTTTTGCGAGGAAAGACCATTGAGCAAATAAGAAACATGCTCGGCTCTAACAACGCAAAACCCAATTTTGAGCTTTTGCTCAGATTGGGTGAGCTTTATGTTGAAAGAAGTGATTTTCAGAGGGACCTGGAGATCGAAAATTGGACAAAACTGCAAGAGACTTGGAAGAACTCTGAACCGAAAACAAGAGGAAAGCAACCGACTGTCAATTACAGTAACTCAGAGGCACAGCTTCACTTGGCCGTAGATTCCTTTCGAAAGCTAGTTACGGCATTTCCAAAGCATGAGCGAACAGATGCAGCACTCTATTCTCTTGCAGGGGTTCTGAATCGACTCGATGATGAGAATGCACTTCTCTACTATAAGCAACTCATTGCAAACCACCCAAAGTCTTCACTTGTTCCTGACGCGCATCTTGCTATGGGAGAGTACTATTTTGACAAACATAAAATTAAAGATGCAACTTTGTCCTATCAGCAAGTGATGGACTATAAAGAACATAGAGCCTACGCCTTCGCGGTCTACAAACTCGGATGGTGTCACTATAATAATCAAGGGGTTAATGAAAAAGCACCTGGAGAGAATCTACATAAATCGATCTCTGCATTCAAACTTGTAGTGAAGCTTTCGGCAGGTCAATCCGCAAAGAATTTCAATCTTAGAGATGAGGCTCTACGTGACCTAGTCATGGCCTTTGCAGAAACAGAAGATACAGATGCAGCCTGGCAATACTTCAAAACGATCGGCGAGGAAGCAAAGTTTTACGCAATGTTAGAGCGCCTAGGATTTATGTACAGCGATGCAGGTAAAAATGCTAAAGCAATCGACGTGTACACAAGATTAGTATCCGAAGCTCCGCTGAGACCTGGCATGCCAAAAATCCATGCGAAGATGATAGAACTCTTTGACCTTACAAACCGTCACTCCGATCTAGTGCTAACTGTTAAGAGAATGCATTCCGAATTTGCTAATAGTAACTCCAATTGGTCTAAGGCTAACTCATATAAGCAAAACCTACTGTCTGATGCCGCAGATTTAACAGAGAAAACGACCCATCGATACGGCGCATTACTGCACACCAGAGGTCAAAAGACGAAAGATCAAAAACTGGAAAGTTACGCTGCTGAAATCTACGAAGAGTATCTTAAGACATTTTCAAATCGGGATTCAGCATATGATATTCGCTACTATTTGGCTGATATTCAATTTGCAGACAAAAAATTTGAAGTAGCTTCAAAAAACTTTCTCATGGTCGCAAAACAAAAGCCGCAAAATGGCAAGCATCTAAAAGAGGCTGCGTTCATGGCAGTAGCAGCAATTGCTAAGCCAAATGAAACGCAAAAATTTGACGCAATTCCTCCTGCTGGCCAAGTCGCAAACCCAATGTCAATCCCTGCATTAAGAAAGTCTTATGCTGACACCATTGATGAATATATAAAATTACTACCGAGTGAAAAAGACGGAATTAGCATGCGTTACACAGCCGCGCAAATCTACTTTGACTATGGGCACTATGACATCGCAATTAAGCGTTTCGACGATCTAGCATCAAATTTATCCTCGACCAAACAGGGCAAGTCAGCACTTAAAGTAGTTCTATCCTACTTCAATGAAAAACGAGATTGGCAAAAGCTTATCGACTACAGTAAGCGATATCAAACTAACTCAAGCCTCACATCTGATCCAATATTGAAAAAGGCAATTGAGGACGGTTTGAAAAATGGTCTATTTAGCAAGGCCTTAACTTACGAAAAATCTAAACAATTCGATCTTGCAGCCACGGCATTCATCGAGTTTAAGAATGCTTTTGCAAATGATTCAAATGCTGATAAGGCTCTGTACAATGCATCTATTAATTATTTCAAGGCGGGCAAGGTTGAAGCCTCTTTAAACACCCAACAAACTTTGCTTAAGGAATTCCCAAAATCGACTCTTGCCCCGGACGTCACTGCAAGTGTTGCAGAAACCTATGAGGCATTAGCAAAGTTTGAGTTGTCCGCAGAAATATATAATGCTTTTGCACAGAAATGGCCAAATGACAAACGTTCGCCTACGGCACTCTATAATGCAGCGGTACTTTATCGAGGCGTCAAACAATCAAGAAAATCATCATCAGTATTTGCGGAAATCTATCGAAAATATCCTACCCACCCTACTGCAAATGAAGCCCTCTTTGAAGCAGCCAGGCTGCGCGAAGCTGAAGGTGACTACTCTGGTGCCATAGCTTCATTCAAAATTTTCACAATGAATCCATCCAACAAAGGAAAAGATCAATTCTTTCTTGCAGAAGCAAAATTGATAGAATTAGGCCTCAAAAACAAACCCAAAGATGAATCAAGCAGAAAATCTCTCAATAAACTGTTTTCAATTTTGACGGCCCAAAACTCCCCTGCCGCACCTGACGCAAGACGAATACTCGCTTCTATAATGTTCAATGAACAGGAAATGGACCAAGCCCATTTTAAGCAGGCAAAATTATCAAATGGAGCGGAAATAGAGATTCAAGCCAAAAAGAAGCAAGAAATTCTGGAGAGGATGGCAAAAAAATATGAACAAATTATTGCTCTGGCCAACGCTGAATTTTCTGTTGCCAGTCTCTATCGACTAGGCGAGCTTCATGAAGAGTTCTCCCAAGCTCTCTTCAATGCCCCAGCGCCTCAAGGATCCCAGCAGGCCGAAATAAATGCCTTCAAGAGTCAGCTTGAAAAAGTTGCATTCCCATTAAAAGCCGAAGCCTACAAATATTATGAAACCGCATTTAAAAGGTCACAAGAGGTCGAATCATTCTCCTCTTGGACAAGTAAAACGTATCAAAAGATGGTCGAATTAGCACCTGACAAGCATCGGGAAATAAATGAGTTGTCTGGTGACACTGGATATCTTTCCTATAGAGTCGTTGTGAACAATGAAACAAGTGAATTGGCGAAATGAGTTATGATCCCAAAGAGAGTCACTGGAGGAAAAAATGAAAGTTAAAGTCAATCATTGGAGCATTTTTACATTGATCTTTGTGATGGAATTCATGGCTTCTTGTAAAACCACGGAAACAGGAGGCAAAGTCGTAGATGCGGCCCGGGGTGAAATCATAATCAGCTCGTCTTCAGACCAAAAATCTGCTCTTCCAGAAGGAAAGTCGAACGAGTCATTTTCAAAAGCTAGGCAGAACTTAGAGAAATCTGTTGAAGCAAGTCCAACAAATATTTCAAACCTGCTTAGCCTGGCGCAACTTCAGCTCATTCAGGATCGATTCAAAGAGTCAGAGAATACTGCTCTAAAGGTTCTACGAATCGACCTAAAGAATCAAGAAGCAAGAAAAGTCTTAGCACAA
>JAPLFV010000089.1 GCA_026390495.1 Pseudomonadota bacterium
AAAAAACCTACCATTCGCGGATTCAGTCTTCCCATGACCAGCTTTTGAATCTAAGACCTCCAGGGTAGATGAATCATTGAATACTTTCAATTCAGGTTCAATAAAAGACCCAACTTGTCTAACAGCTTCGGTGAATATATCAGACATATTAATACGACCATCGACAGACATAACCACGGCGCGTTCAATAGAATTTTGCAACTCTCTAATATTACCTGGCCAATGATAGTCCATAATTAATTCCATGTCACTTTGACAAGGCATATTCACTTCTCTGGAAAATCGTTGATTGAAATGCCGCAAGAAGTGAGCAAACAACAATGGTATGTCCTCAACACGAGACCTCAAAGGGGGTAATTGAATGACAATGACTGATAGGCGATAATAAAGATCTTCTCGAAACTGGTGCTGTTCAGCTTCAGAACGCAAATTGTGATGTGTGGCCGCAATGATTCTCGTGTCTATTTTTACTGCCTGAGATGAACCAACAGGAGTAATCTCTTTTTCTTGCAAGACTCGAAGGAGTTTGGCTTGAAGGCCTAATGGCATGTCTCCAATTTCATCCAAAAAAAGAGTCCCATTTGAAGACAATTCAAAGATTCCCTTTCGATCTGTTTTCGCGTCTGTAAATGATCCCTTTTTATGACCAAAAAGTTCTGTTTCAAGCAATGCCTCTGGTATGGCACTACAATTTATAGCGCTGAATCGATGATGGCTCCTTTTAGAAGTATTGTGGATTGCATGCGCAATCAGTTCTTTGCCTGTACCTGATTCTCCATAAATCAAAATCGAAGAGTCAACTTGAGATAACTTTTGTATTTTTTCAATGACCTGCAAAATACCATCACTTCGCCCAATGATGCCTAAGTCCAATGGAGGTATTTGATCGTGAGGTAGCATTGTAGAATCTGTGGAACAACAACGTCGAATTTCAGCAACCACACCTTCTATGCCAAGTCTCTTTTCAATGATTCCGGCAACACCATCAACAATGGGCTTTGCAGAGGTATCACCATTCCTCAGTGATTCAATCAAAAACAGCCTCGAAGCAGGGCTGTACTCGCGTACAAGCTCAATTCCCAATGTACGATTGTCATTGCCTAGCAGTGAACCAATCACCACAATATCAAAGGTTGAGCCCTCTAAAGATCGACGTAAGCCACTCAATCTATTGGCAATACCTACTGAGAATTTTTTACTTTCTAGCTCTCTGGATAGACCATCTAAAAAATCGAAATCCTCGTCAATGATCAGAACCTTCGTCGGTGTCGTTGTCATACTTGCTTTCTCCTTCATATCTAGGCTTATCGAATCTACATAGAAAGTAAGTATCACAAAAATGTTCTTCGTGTGTTAGATATAAACCGACGCGACGAACTGCGTCATGTGCAAGATACAAAGATGTCTCGCAGGCTCCAAGATCTGCGACTTAAGTTTTGACGTGACTCATAGATTCCATCACATAGCTGGCTGTTTCAAACAAAAAATTGCTGAATAATGAAGATCAACGCAGTGTCTCTTAAAAAAAGGATCTGTTCCGCCGTCAGCGTTACAGATCCTTCTCCAACAAAAAATAATTACCTTTTTATCACGGATAAATTTCGTGTTGACTCAAGCATTCAAATCAACAAAACCAGCACAGTAGCATTAATGCTTAAAATGCCTTTTAGGATTGAGCTCTGATGGCCTGTCAATCGCTTTTGATTTATCTAACCAAAAGGACTCTTTACCAAAAGTCAGTTCCTTTTTGTCGGATGAAAGGGAATAGATATCAAACACTACGTCACCTTTCTGATATTTAGTTCCCTGGCAATCCAGGTTTGTGACATCTGTAGATTTTTCCCTCGCCCAATCTGACACACCACAATATTTTACATCATTAAGGTATGTTGCTGACTTGTCGGATTCTGGCCGCAATGTTGCCGATAGGACAGAAAAATTAATATTTTTAGAATTTGCAACTGTAGAGGAATCGCCCAGTGCTTGAATCGTACCACCAACATTGATTGTAAAATCCAGACTAGAACAATCTTCTTTGCTTGATGCCGTGATCGTTCGCAAATAATCGCCCAATACATTGAATGCAAGTTTCTCCTTATGGAATCTTAAACCAAGCCAATCAATCTGCCGACAATCATCTTGCCACTCACCAATTAGGTCAATATCATTTTCTCTGCCCTTCTCGCCTTCGTTCTTTGTCGACGTGGTACCACATGCACCTAAAACGGATGTCAAAACTAACAGGCCCGTCGCCTTTGTTACAAAAATTAATTTCATAGTATCAACTGCCTTTCACGAAAGATTAATAAAGATAATTTGCTACAACACTCTAGAATAGCGATCAACTAACCTTTCCACTGCCCACCCGATGACACCAATCGCTACTGGAACAACAAACCTACTTGAACTGCGTTCAATCGAATGGTTCACCTGAGCATTCGATCCAATTTTGACTCTTTCCAAACTAGATACGCCATATTCAATGAGCGCACCTCCACAGACCCCAGCGAACACTAAACTCCACGGCCTATCTTTTGCAGAATTTAGAAAATCAAGTTCAGACTTTACCTTTCTAATCCCGGCCACAGCAGATTCACTAACCGCTCCAATGGATTCTGAGATAGCTTCTTCAAAGTACTCCAGCGCTCCCTCATATTTTTCAGAAACTGCGGTTGTAAATTTATCTAATGCATCGTCGACTCTATTGTCAGAAGAATCATTGGCTACACGCACCATTGTCGCGCCTCCTTGGTATATGATCACACTTGTGGCCATGTCTGTTTAACGCTAATTTGCTTCTTTAAAATTAGCGCCGCAGCAATCCACTAGTGCAGTTTTGAAATTCTCTGACGAGATGCCATCTTAACAGTTAGTGCTCCAACCCCTACTGCGACTATCGCAGCAATAAATGGATGCCTGCGAATACTTGTCTCAACGGATTTCATCAAGGTAGGGAGACCTTTGACTGCTCTATTAGCATAGTCCGCAATCATCCGACTTTCACCTGTGACGGATTCCAAAACTTGGTCTTTAAGATGAGAAAGTTTCTCACCAAGGTCCAACGCCTTGTCGTTAGCAAAAGCTGAAAGATCGTTAACTCCTTTAGAAACTGTGTTTGCGGAATTGCTTGTTCCTGAATTCATGGAAGGTCCAGTATGCATAGTAAGCCCTTTCAAGTTTGGTTTGACAACTTACTGTGATCGAAACGACCACAGACATATCTCACTGATGCAAGCAATATGCCAAGATCAACGCTGATGAAATATGCTGGCATAGTTCTTGATGACATTTTTTTGCAATTTTGCAACCACCAAGACGATTGGAGAATCAATGGAGAATAGAATGCCAAACAACCAGAACGTCGCAATGAAGACTGCACTCGATGACATTGCCACATCCCTCATTGAATCTGCTGGAATTCGGATCAATCATTCGATCAAAGAAGAGTTGTCAAATGCAATCACGCCTAGACTCATTGCAAAGCTAATTATTATATTTGCATCTCTGATATTGGCATCTAACGCAACGTTCCAGATCTTTTCCTTTTCCTTCAAGCTGGCTCTTTCTAAAATTGATGTTTCCGAACGCCTAGACTTATATTCAGCCGGTTTAGTCTTACTTCTTGCATTAGGTGGACTTGTTCTGACGTTAAAGAATCCACTCCAGCGCTCAATCGCAGCCAAATCCAACGAAATCCAAAGAAATTGATAGAAGTGAGATTTCAGAATTGTTACCGAGGCACTAAAAGTTAGAGCTAACCTCGCCTTGTCTCCAATATGTAAAAAAATTCATTTTTGTGAGACATTTATGCAATGGACAGGTGCAATTTTCCAACACCTTTGATTTCTATATACTTATATTTGATTTTTATATATCGATACGTTCGACCTAAGATGCTCTGGTCAATATAATCGACCTCGAACATTGATCTGCGGATCCAGAATGAGAACAATCTTGGCCATTATCTAGGTTCATAAACGGTCTATCCAATTCAAATTCATTCGCCTCAAGGTCCGTTTTTGGAGGCATATTATCTGCGAACAAAGATGGAGTTGCAACTTCGCCACCTTGTTTGAGATCAACTTTTCCAATCATTATGGGACTAGTACCTCGCTCAACCACTCCACCCATTTGTATATTAAGTGAATCTCCCACATGAAAGACAAAACCAATTGGCATTTTTTCTTGAAGAGACACTGGCAACTCTAATGGATTGAAAGGTATGACTTCAATCGCACCGTTTGCCTTACCAATGGAGATCTTAGGCATTCCAAGTGAGATCATTTCACAATGTCCGTTTTCTCTATAGGCTAATAGCGTGTACGATTTCAATTCAGAAAGATTTTCCTTCAATTCAGTTTCACTCAGAAGCTCAGATAGGCTTGACGCGTGATTGCATCGAGGTAGTTGAAACACCAATTGAAATTTCCCAATAAGTCTGGAAGCCTTCATAGATGCCATAAGATCGTTTCCATGGATTTGGCCCAGAAGAACCCAGGTTATTCCGACCTCACTTTTAACGCAATATAACCAATCTCCAAACGATAGCCCAATTTTTTCAGTTTGAATGACCAATCCATAAGAATTGCCGTTCGCTGCTCGGGAATCTACTATATTCATAGTTTGAAATTCACTCGAGAACTCGTATCTGCCCTCGGCAGACTTCCGATTAACAATTTCTTGTTCAATCGCTTCTTTTAATTTTTTTGATTGGATGAGATTCTTTGCAGACTGTACACCCAGAAAGAAGGCAGCCGCAATAGAAAGAGCTAGTTGGATAATGTCTCCAAAATAAATGCCTGTACTTCTAGCGCTAGCTTCCAGCGGAATATTGATCAAACATAAAACAATGACCACGATTGCAAAAATGGACTTCTCAAAGAATCTTTCATCGCGATTCCTATAGCTGTCCATCAAGAGAAAAATACCGCTTATCAACACCGCACCGTATGCACCAACGACAGTATATCTCCAGCCAAATTTAATTTGGGCAATCGTGTTCATCGCCTCCAGAATCACGAACCCAACCAGGAACACCTGAGGCAGGCGCCACAAACGATGGGATCGGCTATAGAAGACTATAGCGATGGCGAGACTGTATATAGACAAATTTGTCGCAGTTTGATTTAAGTTAGAGATCAAGTAACTACCCCAATAGGATCTGTAGGCTATATAAGTCGTACCAAATGCAAGCGCAGTTGAGATTGTCATCCAAGCTGTATCCAAATACCAGGCTCCTGCAATTAACATAAATAGGAGTAGGCCAAGAACAACCAAAAGAGCTCCAAGACTAATGACTTTAGAGAATGAAGCATACTTCGTCATATTTGATTCAATCTTCGATATCTTTGAAAAATCTTGCGTGACATACAGGGGAATGAGACTACTTGGTCCGGGAGGATGGTTAGAATCTTTTATCTGAGTGGCTATAAATCCGACGGATATTCTGTCCTTTTGCCATTGCTTTGGAATAACGACTAACGACCCATCTGCACCACTAAATGAGCCTTCACTGACCACAACATTATCTAAGTCAAAGCTTGCCTTTCCTACAAAGGGCCCCCAATTGAGGTAAATGTCTTTGCTTCTGTCCATGTCAGTTAATTTTAACTCGCATTTCACTCGAACGCTTGAGCCATTTGGAAAGGGTTTCAATTGAGAGACCTTTGCGTCCACTCGCCTATAGGGCAAAGGACTCGTGTGCATTTTTAGGTTAGCATCGTCAACAACGCCATTTTTTACCAAATCACTGCCCTGAAATTTTCCAATCTGACAGTCGTCGCCAATCTGAACAACATCTTCAAAGATGGACAAAAAATTCAATCTGTAATCGACGACCAAAAATCCTATAGAACTGGCAACCACCAAAAATATGGATGAGGATAAGTTTCCTATGAGCGTGATGAGTAAGACAGTGTTCCAGAGACGAGGATTAGGCGCCTTGCTAACCGCATCTTCACTTGATTTAATTTCTTTACTCATGAGATCGATGGCCTGCCACTAAAATTTTGGTCTGAAAGGCCTTTCGGATAAATTTAGGTCTAAATGAGGAAGTAGCCCGAAAAGATGCAGGTCCAATTTGATTTGAAATAAGTACTTCCGTGAACATCTGAATTAACCGCATGAAATAGCATTAGTATTCGGACGGTTTTCCCTATTTTAACAAGAAATGCAAATTCCGCAGACCAGTGATTCTTAGGTCAAAGGAATCAATCTGTTAAGCGATCGAAGATGAACTCTCTAAAGATCGCCAAACAATAGTCCGAAGGCTTTAGTAACAATATAGACAGATACTCGTAGAACGTTCTCGGGGTGGTGATATATGCAGAATGTAAAAAATCATTGCTTAACTTTTGGTCCTTTGCAGTTAATTTTGATTGCCTATGTTCTGGGAGGTTGTTCAGATAATTTCTTTAAAAGTAAGGCAAAAGATTCCCGAATTGCCAACTCCGAGATTGCATTGCTCCAAACATCTACAAACTCCTATTCGGGCAGCTTAGACCCCAATAGTAAAAGTGTCCAAAC
>JAPLFV010000319.1 GCA_026390495.1 Pseudomonadota bacterium
GGGCTTCCTCCGGATGTAACGATTTGTTTTCGTAGACGTCATTTTCATCCTTCCCAGGCACCTTTTTCAATAAGCTTCCATAACCACAGTCTTTTTGATGCTTTAAACGCGCTTCGGTAACACTTCTAATGAAGTGATTCGCGATTCAAAACCTAATAAGTCAATGATTTCAGATTATTATCAATATTATTCAATTGAAATCCCGAATCACCGATATAGACATGTGAATCCAAATTTGATTGGGGAGTCATATGATAAAGTCGCTTAGTTGCATCATCTCAATAGCATTGCTTTCAACTTGCTCTGAAACGGATTTAGCTGGTGGTGGACAGGCCAGTAAAAAAGACAAAAAAAAGAATGCCGACAATTCAAATTCCACACCAAAATCAGAAATTGAAAACGAAGCCAATATCATAACGAGCGACGATGGATGCATCAAGAGAGTCACACCTAAACAAAAAACTGAAAAGTTTGGCAATCGATACGTACACAACGTCTTTTATCAAAATGTTGCTGTCGATCCGGGAAACACCAACAATCATGTGCTGACAGCTGGATACAAGGCATACCCCATTTCTCCAAAGGAAAGTCTATCGGACCAAGTCATTCCAGTTTCCATGAAAGTTCTTGCTGAGCAAGGCCCCAATGCAGAATTAGAATTGTTTGGATTTTCTCATCAGTTTCAAAATGGCCTTGATACCTGCAACATTTCATTTAAATCAAAGGATGCCAATCTATCAGCAGTCAACACACCAAACATCTATTCGTCCTACTGCTACCTTTTCATTAAAAATGTCAAAAAAGACGGTGATCGATATATTGGGGATGTCTCGCTAGATTCAGTGTCATTTCAAAGAAGGTCGTCTGATCCCTTGTTAGCGAGAATTGAAAGGGCTGACCCTTCCGCAGGCGGCGGTCAAGATGCGACTAATCTACTTAAAACCTCGATTTCATCCGATGTTAAACCTAAATTCACAAAACAAAATGTGGACCTAACTGATTTGGAAATAAAAGTAAAACTTGGTGCAGATTCCTACGATTCTGTGCAGTACCGAGCGCTGAAAGCTCAAATTTGGAGTGATAAACCAGATGAGATAAAGGATTGCCAATAGCTTATGCGGCGAATTTCGCGTTCAATGGCTTAACTGTGTTTTGTTGACAGATTCAACCTTATCTTGAACCGTTATTGCACAACGATTTCGAAACTCCATCTCTTCGATTCTAAATCTTTCACCTTGTACTTCAATCTTGTAAATAAGATCAGCAAAATCCCCACAAAGGACCTTTTCTTTGAGATTTAGCTCCTCTGCAGTTGCCGTCAAATCAATTCCGACATTTTCTCCCGAGCTCCATTGACGAAACACTTTTTCTGCGCACTCAGAACGTTCGATCCTAGTACGCAAATAAACACACTGAACTAAGTCTGATTTAGCTCCTGAGTCCGAAAGTTTGACTGGAGTTTCTGCTATCCGCCGACTAAACTCTGATTGAGTTTGAGACGCGCATGCATAAAGTATCGTCGGAAGAACGAATTTAACAACTAAGTGCCATTCAATAAAGATATATTGAAACACCATTCGTAATGCACGTCTGCCTACGACCGCAATTGAATGAATGGTCTTTTTAAACTCTATAATCGAACCAAATTTATGCACGAGAAAACCTATCGACGTTATAAGGTAACGCAATTGTCTTCTCTTATTTTAAAGGCAAAGGAATCAGTCCTAGAACCGGCAAAAAATGCCGAGTGCTAACTGTACAGCCTGTTCTAATGTATTCCGATCCTTAAGATCTTTGATCCCTGATCAACAAGGTTGACCCTAGTAAAACAACAAATCCAGCGACGCCAAAGGTCAGATAAACTGGCGCAATATCTTGGCGAATCATCGAAAATTGACTCAAAACAAAAGCGCTAACCAACATGAGTGCGCGAAGGACGCAGTAGTAATTTAAAAATTTCAATAGATTTGACTGACGCCAGTCACTTTGCACTTTGGGTTTCAACAAAAGGTAAAGCAAAAGAAAATCAAATACACAAAAAATCCAAAGGTTAGCATTGTGATGCAAATCCTCGTGACTAGACAACGTCCAGTTCATCACCATCACTAAGCCAAAGATTCCTGAAAATATTGACCACAACAAAAGACTCATTTTAAATGCCAGCAGTCCGAGCCACCTGAGCTTTAAAACAATTAAAGCTAGAAAGGAAATACCGAGCGACACAGCAAACATCGCCATAAACCAAAAATATGACGTCAACGATGAAGGTATTGGAGGTGCTCCTTCCACGAGGACCGACTCCGGCGCAAGTATTAATGAACCAGAATCGGATCTTAAATTTTGTAAATGTATTCGAAGCCTCAGTGGCAAATACATCTCTTCCCACTGGGTCATGGACCGATCAAGTCGAGCGTTCATCAAGATATCCAAAGACATCGCACCAAAAGAAAACGTAGACATATGACTTCGAACCGTATCACGAAAGGTATCTTCTGATAGCTTTCCGTCTACTGACTTCTTCAAGGATCCATCAAGCGCAAAATCAATAAAATCTCGAATCCTGGTAGAGCAGTTATCGAAAAAATACTGATAGGGATAGCTGCGATTTTCAGGTGCCGCTTGAGTATAGAGTTTTTCAATCAATGTAAGCTTTTGGCGTGCATTCAGCATCAACTCATCCTGCCAGACTTTTCTTTTCTCGATCCGATAGGTCCTCATTGCAAAATTGAAGGGGTATTGATCCGCAATGTAGTACATAACTCCGGTATAAAAATTCACAGCAAACATGGGATCCGAATCATCAAAAATTCCAAGATTAAAAACTTGATCCGTTAAGCCGACTGGGTCGTAGATCCTGACAGCAGTGTGACCAAACTTTGAGTAAATGGGATCTCCAGCATCGACAGAGTGCAAATAAATCTTTACCTGATCTAGGTCCTGCGGAAGCGGAGGAAGCTCCAATGCATAAATTTCATTGTTTGCCAATAAAATAAGCAATAAAAAAGTGGCGGTTTTAAAAAAAACTCGTCCAATAGCATTCATACATGACCCCCAATGCTTGCAATTATATGCCGTAAGGTTATGATTACGACCTTATAAAAATTCATTTCCATCTCAAGGAGCATCCTCTCATGAAAGAACAAACCCTTTCTATCTTAAAACCTGACGCGGTTGAAAGAAATTTAATTGGCAAAATCATTGGCCGTTTTGAAGAAGAAAATCTCAAAATTGTGGCAATGGAACAGCGTTGGCTTTCACGTCGAGAAGCTGAAGGATTTTATGCAGAACATAAGGCACGTCCTTTCTTCGGCGAACTTTGTGACTTTATGAGCCGCAGTCCCGTCGTTATTATGGTCCTTGAGGGCGATGATGCCGTAGCAAAAAATCGCAAAATCATGGGTGCTACAAACCCTGCTAGCGCAGACCCAGGTACCATTCGCAAACTGTTTTCAAAATCTGTGGGCGAAAATACCGTGCACGGCTCTGACAGCCCTCAAAGTGCCGCTCGCGAAATATCTTATTTCTTCCAAGGAACAAATATTTTCTGCAGCGCTAAGTAGTCAATTAACTGACCTTAGAAAAGTTGGGGTTTCATGGTTGAAACCTCAATTTTCTTGTTTCCAAAACCTAATAGAGGCAAACGTTCTATGATCGAGATTCTAAAGCAACTAGCTACTGAATTAAAACTCCAGCTCCACCAAGTCAACAACACCATTAAGCTCCTCGTTGACGAAGAATGCACGATTCCCTTCGTCGCTCGCTACCGCAAAGAGATGACTGGATCAATGGACGAAGTGCAGATCCGAGAATTGCGAGACCGCTACAATTATGTTGTTGAGTTAGAGTCCAGCAAAGAAAAGTACCTAAAAGTTGTCGAAGAGTTTTGTCAGAAGAATGCCGCCTGGACAGGCAAATTCCCTGAACTAAAAAAGAAATTTATTGAATGCAAGACAAAGCAAGAGTTGGAAGATTTATACTTGCCGTTTAAACCAAAACGCCGAACAAAGGCTCAGATTGCTCGCGAGAAAGGGCTTGAACCTCTTTTGGAACAGATATTTGCAGAGCGAAGTAAGTTAAAGGATCTTATTGGTCTTGCTGTAAAGTTTGTAACCCCTGCTGACTCAACCGTTGACGCAACACTCAAAGTAGCCACACCTGAACTAGCACTAGCGGGTGCTGCTGATATCTTAGCTGAAAGAATCAGTGAAACAGCGGAATGGCGTGCGTTGGTTCGCTCCATCAGTGCTGATTCCGGATTTTTATGGAGTAAGAAAATTGACGGTGTTGACACCGCAAAATCTGAAGAAGACATTTCTAACGAGAAATTAGACTCAAAACTTGCTGGTAAAGGCAAAAAAGGCGAAGCTCACAAGTACGAAAACTATTTTGACTTTAAAGAATCAATTAAGTCTGTTCCATCCCACAGGATTATGGCTATTCGCCGCGGTGAGGCAGAAAAGATTCTTCGTGTCGGTATCGATGTTGACGTGGAATCTATTCATACAAACTTGTCTAAACAAGTCATTGGTCAAGACGCAACGACTGCGGAAGTTAAAGCTTGGATGACTCAAGTTTGTGAAGAAGCCTACAGAAGGCTTATTGCTCCTTCGATTGAAACTGAACTACGCTTAGAGCTTAAGAATAAGGGCGAGGTTGATAGCATCAAGGTCTTCACAAAGAACCTTGAAAATCTGTTACTCCTTCCGCCAATACCGCAAAAAATTGTCCTTGGAGTTGACCCCGGAATTCGCACCGGATCCAAGCTTGCAGTTATTAGTGAGACAGGCGCGTTACTTTTTAACGCAACCGTTTATCCTGACTTTAAACAAGACGCCACAGTCGATTCCCCAAAGACTCGCCAAACAAAAGAACTTATGGCTAACGTGATTCGAACTCACAAAGTTCAATACATCGCTATCGGCAACGGGACGGGATCTAGAGAGATCGACCGTATCGTTAGAGAAGTCATGAAAGAGCATAAGTTTGACAGCGTTAAAAGACTGATCGTCAATGAAAGCGGTGCCTCTGTCTATTCCGCCGATGAAATTGCTCGGGAAGAATTCCCAGATCTAGACGCGACGATTCGTTCTGCGATCTCCATAGCTCGTCGCTTGCAAGATCCTTTGGCTGAGCTTGTAAAAATTGATCCTCGCTCCATCGGTGTTGGTCAGTATCAACATGACGTCAACGTGACCAAATTAAATAAATCACTAGAAGAAGTGGTAGAATCTTGCGTGAACAAAGTTGGCGTTAACGTCAATACAGCATCATATAAACTCTTAGGATACGTTTCTGGCATTGGTGGTTCTTTGGCAAAATCGATTGTCACACATCGCGATAAAATCGGTAAATTTTCAGCAAGAACAGACCTGTTAAAAGTACCTGGATTTGGCCCTAAAGCATTCGAACAAGCTGCAGGATTTTTACGTGTTCCTGAGTCTCAAAACCCATTGGACAACTCCGCTGTCCACCCTGAAAGATATCCCATCATTGAGCAAGTTGCTAAAGATCAAAGCGCAAGTATCAAAGATATTATCGGCAAAGCTAATGTCATAAACGCAATTCCATGGGAAAAATATGTCACAGAGACTGTTGGATTACCAACGCTGCGCGATATTTCTTCTGAACTAGTAAAACCAGGACGTGACCCCCGTGAAGAAGGAATTCGACTAACCTACTCTGACGATGTTTCGGAGATCACTGATCTTCGCCCAGGGATGTCGCTTCAAGGAACCGTGACCAACGTCATTTCCTTCGGTGCATTTGTTGATATCGGCGTTCATCAAGATGGTTTGATTCATGTCAGTGAATTGAGTGATCAGTTTGTGACGGACCCAGGTACGGTCGTATCAGTAGGAGACGTATTGACTGTCAGAGTGCTTGAAGTTGATGTTCCTAGAAAGCGGATCAGTCTATCTGCTAGAAGCGCTCCGGCGGGAGCTACAGGTCGACCGCCACAGTCTGCAACATCAAATCGACAATCTCAAAGCCACTCAAGCGCAAATGCAAATCCAAATGGAGGCTCGAATTCGAAGATGCCTATGTCTTCCTCGCATAATATAATGCCGCCAAAGCCCAAGGCTCCAGAGCAGTCATTTTCCATGGGAGATCTATTAAACAAGTTCGGTGGGAAAAGGTAACAAATGCAAAAAAACAGTCCAAAGCAAGTGGTGTTAGGAGTCATTGGCGGTAGTGGCGTCTATAACATGGAAGGCGTCAACTTTCTTAAAGACCACAATCTTACGACTCCTTGGGGTGAACCTAGTGACGTCATTATGGAGGCTGAGATCGGCGCGAGGCCGGTGTTTTTTCTTCCTCGTCATGGTAAAGGTCACCGGTATACTCCTACAGAAGTAAATTACCGCGCCAACATCCATGCAATGAAGCAACTCGGCGTCACTCATATACTCGCAGTAAGTGCTGTTGGCATTATGAAGGAATCGATCAAACCTGGAGATATGGTTGTTCCCGATCAGATTTTTGACCGGACCAGAGGACATCGACCAAACACTTTTTTCGGAGAAGGAATTGTTGGTCACGTTATGTTTGGAGATCCTTTTTGCAATGAAATGCGAAAACTCATTCTAGATGCCGCAAAAACCGAGAAAGCAACCGTTCACGAGGGTGGAACTTACGTATGCATGGAAGGCCCACAGTTCTCAACAAGAGCAGAAAGCCATTTTTATCGTAAAACTCTTGAACCCGCTGTCATTGGCATGACGGCAATCCCAGAGGCAAAATTAGCTCGTGAAGCGGAAATGAGCTACGGCATGTTAGCCTTAGCTACAGACTACGACTGCTGGCACGAAACCGAAGAAGACGTGAGTGTTGAAGCCGTGATTGCAGTTGTTAAGGCCAATGCATCGCTGGCCAATAACATCATCAAACGCGTTGCCTTAAATATGCCAAAGACCTCAACGGCAGACAGTTTGCATGCCGCAAGATTTTCCATCATGACTGATCGTAAGAAAATTCCCGAGAATACAAAGAAGAAAGTGTTTCATCTTTGGGGGAATTATTTGGATCTTTAAACTTTTCCAGACCTTAAACTTAGCAATTATTTAAGATTCTTATAACCTTGGTGGCATCATTACAGCCGAAACTTCCAAGGTGAGGACAGCTGTTCTTGAGGCAAGATGCCTTTTCTGACCTACCAGAGCAGGCATCTAAAATGGGTTTAACGTCTTCGGCGTCATTGCAGCTCGAACTACCCATAAAGTCACAAGCAACAGTCAAGCATTGGGCTTTCTGAACTCCGCTTTTGCAAGAGCTCAAGATATTCTCCACATCAGGAATTTCATTGCAAGAGCTGGATCCAATTAAGTTACAAGCTACTTCCAAACAGCTGCTAGAAGCTCCACGGCACGCCGAAGAGATTCTTTCTATTTTTTCCTGACTATTACAGCCAAAGGAACCAATCAGCTCACATGCAGTAGCAATACAAGAGGCGGGTGTTGAGGTAACGCACACTTTGTCAGCTAAAATGTCGGCTGTGGTGCGAGTCTCCACAGTTCCATTATTGCAGGCAATACTCCATTGATCGGGTGCAACCTGCGTCATAGAAGCTGCATCTGCAACTGCTTTTACCTCACCGGAACTTTTTTGTTGGCGCAGAGCACAGTATGATAACAAAGTTAGACTTAGTACTATGGACGCTGACTTCAACATGGTTTTTCTCCTATAGAAATTTATTGAATATCGATTCTGCATAATATCATACAGTTTCAATCATTAATGACCAACCGTCGCACGTCCCACTTCAATTTTAAAACAAAATTGGAGATTCGAACAAAAATCAAAAAACTCCACCTTGACCCAGATTGCGGTAAAATTAATACGTTTCAATTTTGCTGAGATGTAAAGCAACAATTTGATTATCGGACAATTCTGCTGCTATAGAGACCAAGACATCATAAGAATTTTTATCTATCATTTTTGAATATTGCCAATGCCACACATATATTTTCTCGTCAGCATAACTAGGTCGAGGGCTAAGTTTATTAAGATCCAAAATTGATGAGTGCAAACCCAAACCACTGGTCGTCTTTGTATTTTGAGGGGCTATTGTTGAGGCTTGGCATCCCAGATTTCGCGACAAACCAAAGATTGACTTATGAATAGAGATTGAATCAATCACATGATTGGAACCACCAAGTTCACCCGATGAAAAAATAATGGCAGATCCTTGATCGAACATATAACAAATATGCGAAACCGAACTCCCTGCGTCACCCACTTTGGCTACAAACGCTTGTCCAAAAATATGTTCCACGTCTGCAAGTGTAGAACTGCCAATCTCAATTCCACCAACAGTCAGATTTTCGTCCCTGACGGACCCAGTCAGTGGAATCACATTTAAAATTTTGCCAGGGAATAGTTCCAGTTTGAGAGATGAGCCCTGTTTCGGCTGTTGCGCAGAGTTGAGATGGCTCCGTTCAGAGTTCATTTGGTCCTGAGAATTTGCCGAAACTCGCCATGAGCTACAAGCGGATAATGATTGGACACAGAAGATAAAAACTGAAAGTTTTCCAAAAATATTACCAGTCAGATCTACCCTGATGACTCGACGCATCCCAGTTCTCCAATGTAGAACTATTGCATTAAAAATAAATTGAGGCTTACTGATACCAGAAAGTTTACAATTGGTAGAATCACCAAAACCCACTATAGATCGCGCGAAATCTTAAACCATTAAAACCGACGTTGACTCGCGGCTTCCTGCCTTAGAGAAATCATTGTTGGATCGTTTTGACGCCCTTCAATGCCATCCAAAACTTCATTGGCTTCTGCACGTCGACCTTCTGCTATCAAGCTACGCGCATATGAAACACGAGTTATAAAAATTCGATCTTCAATAAAATCAATCCCACTGCGCCCTTCTGCCCTTGCAGCTTGAAGTTCAGCATTCTGAATCTGCAAGGCTTTTTGATAGGCTGCAACAGCGCGATCAATCTGTCCCGCAGCTTCTGAGGCTTCAGCGACTTCTAAAAATACTTGATCAGCGATATCTTTTAGCTCAGTCGCTTTTTCCAAATATTTAATGGACTCAGATTGTCGACCATTTTCCATCAACAGCTTACCGTAGGCATACTCAAGCTCAGGATTATCTTCAGCAGCAGCCATTCTCGCTTTCAAAAACTCAAGTCCACCCTCAATTTTTTGGGGGTCATTATAAAGCATGATGAGCTCATTGAGAGCTCCTCTGTGATTTGGGTCGATCCCCACAACTCTTTCAAAAAGACCTTTAGCTTTTTCGGGATCCTTTAAATCTAAAACAGACAACATGCCGTATTCCATCAAAAGCGCCGCATCTGTTGGATTCGATAAAAGCGCCTCCTCAAGTAACAATGCCGCCGCCTGGGCTTCGCCTCGGTCTACTAAATTTCTAACTTTTTCCATGAGTGATTGATATTCGTCGCTAGGTATGTGCTCAGTTTTACTGGACGACTCTGCTAGAAACTCTCGTGTCAGCTGAGCTAAACCAAAAAATTTACTACGGCTTTTCTCGTTCGACCTGGTCTCTACATTTTTGCCATCGGAACTCACCTCTGATGAGCCCTGGGAATCCGTCTCATTAGGGCCATCGACAAAAGGTAAGAGGCCCTGATCTTTGAGATAGATCATGCCGATACCGAGCACCATAATAAAGGCTAAAGCCTTTGAATTATTGAACATTGCAGTCTTGAACCAGGTTGCTTTTGGAGACGTCATCTTAACCCTCATGTCAAAACAGGATGCTTAATATTTACTCATACAGAGATTGTCCGGCACTAGCAATAAAAATCATTCAAAACTCAGTGTTCCTTCAGTTCGGTTTTTTTGCTTTTGCTGACTGACCTTTTTTCTCCTTGGACTTTTCCTGAGCTAGGCGTTCAGCCTTGGCTTTAGAAACTTCAGGAATTGATAGTGCAACCAATGGCTTACCCGCCGACAATGCCATAAAATCGGTCGCAACTTTGAGGGTCTCTTGCAAATGATAATCATCTACCAAATGAACCTCAGCATCATCGTCGTCTTTGTCCTCAGAGCCTTTCTTCTTTGCCCCTTGGGCCTTTCGCTTCTCTTCCCTTGCCTTTTCTTCTTTTTTCTCTTTCTCCGAAGGTTCTTTCAAAGAAATTCGAGATCGGTCCAATTCCTTTTCCTTATAAGTCTTAATATCATCAGCAATCAGTTTAAACCCATCGTCCACTGCAATACGCGCCTTACTTGCATCTTTTAATTTCTGGAGATGAGTCGAAA
>JAPLFV010000031.1 GCA_026390495.1 Pseudomonadota bacterium
AATCTCAAACTGACGCTAATATCACCAGCGTCAGTTTAAAAATCAATGACAGTACTTTAGGTCGTTGCGATAGGTCCAATCGCAATCACTATTGCATCTCGATCGACATTCGATGGCAACTGAGCCATTGCAGATAGTTGTTGTTGGATCGCAACCACATTGCCCAAAACAACCAAGTTTACACCAGTCTCTCTTGTATACAGCTTGTTCACGACAGCCTTGGCTTTGTGAATCTTCCAAAGAGTCGATCTTCAGTGGTCCGTCAGACCCAATTTCCATTTCAGACTCCGGTGCCGCGAGTTGTTGTTGGCTCCCCATTACTTGGATAGAAGATAGTGAAAAGTTAAGTAAAAGACATAGAAAAATGCTGTTAAAAAGATTCATAGATACCTCCAAAAGTTAAAGCGGGAATGTAAAATTAAAATGAGGATGATTCCACGCTATAAAGCAATAGGAAATTAACTGGACACGAAATGTTTCCGAGTGGTGTTTGAGCCTTTATGGCTTAACTCTTGTTGTGTGTAAGATCAATTTTCGCTCTGCCTTTGAGAATTTCTCGATTGCATACCTTAGCATTGTTCGCGGCATCCTAGCGCCCATCTCGGCAATGAATTTCCTAAGTCGATCTGGGTCTCTTTTGCCTGCTTCCCGCAGCATCCAACCTGTGGCTTTATGCATTAGGTCTTCTGGGTCTTTCAAAAGAATCTTGGAAAACTTGAATGTCAAATTTAGATTGTTCTGCCTAATCCAGTAGAAAGTTGCAACAATCGCAATGCGTCGATGCCACTGCGATTCAGACCGCAGAAGGTCTGTCAAAATTTTAGTCTTTCCATGATCGAATGTATACTTTCCAAATAACTGAGAGGCGCAACTATCGACGAGATCCCAATTGTTGATGAATCGAAGGTGGCCCATTGCTAGATTTATTAACGCCTTTTGATTGCTTGGATCAGATCGTTCAAATTGATGGACTAGAATCAAAATCGCCAAAAGTCTATCTTCGTGAAATTTGCTACCCAGCAGACTCTTGATTGTTGATTGATTAGAACCTGCAAATTTCGCGACAACTTTTCGGGTGTCAGGAACGCTGACGCCGAGAAAGTGATCTCCTGCACCATATTCACCAGGTTTGGTTTTGAAGAATCGAAGCGATGAAACTCGTCTCGCTTCCGAGCGATATTTTCGAAGTTCAATTTGAGGTGCATTCATAGAAAAAGCTCATCCATTTAAGTTGGATAAAGTACATAGAAGAATAAGCCATTTAAAATTATAAGACGATTGAATTTTAACTGTTGAATATTCAGTGGGTACTGTATTTTTAAATCTACATCTTGAAAGGTAAGGATCTAATGCATCCCACGACAATCCTATTTAGTAGTTTTTTGCGTCTTAAAACACTTCGAAGCCCGCTCCTAGTTTGGATCGGAGTCATGTTGTTATCACTGTTATTGAGTCCACACGATGGATTTCAAAAGCTATTCTATCGATGTGGTGAATTTTTTGACGCAGGTCATTATACGACGATTGCCACAGCTGGTTATACCTCTGAGGGTGCAGGTGCATTTTATCCACTGTGGCCAATGATCCTGAAAATACTGACTTTCGGCTCTACAGACAGATTAATAATTGGAGTTGTTGGCAGTTTGGTGTCTTCCGCATTATTTTTAATCGTATTGTCTGCTTTAGTGCAATGGGCTCAGGATCAAAAGTTGGATATGTATCGGTCTCTTGTTTTTTATCTGTTGATTTTATCGCCGCTTTCGCTGTTTCGGGTATTAAATTTTACCGAAAGTCTTTTTTCAATTTGTCTTGTTTTGATGGTGTTTGAGTTGAATCGAAAGACTCCCTCTTTGATTCGAATTGCTTTCTTTAGTGCACTTTTGGCAAGTGTTAGACCGATGTTGCCATTTATAATCATCAGCGGACTGCTGATAGCTGCCATGAACTATTTCCGCAGTCGGCATGAGCCGGTTCACTCATTGAGGTCAGATTCAGCAAGGGCTGTATCAATGTCGCTGGGAGCCATTATTGGGTATTTGCCATTTGGCTTTTACAGTCAAAATCGATTTCAGAATTTTTGGCATCCGTTTGATGTACAAAAGTTATGGGACCGAAAATTTGGCCTATACTGGGATTTAATATTCAGCCCCAAAGTAATTAACGGGAGTAATGAAGTCTTGGTTTGGGATTTAGTCGCGTTCTATTTACCCATCATCCTCTTTGTTTGGGGCATCTACTTTTTTGTATTCAAAAAGAGGGATATCAGTGATGGCCTGTTTCGTGCATTTTGCTTTTGCGTGCTCATTGGTTGTGCTCATGCGGGAAGTGCTTTTTTAACATTTGGACGCTTTATGAGTACTGGTCGGCACGTACTATCAAACCCTCTTCAGTTTATGGCGCTTTTGATTGCGGTACAGTATGTGGGTCTTGCCTATCAGTCGATCGTCACAAAAGTTTTGAAGTTTGTTGTGTTTGTAAGTTTTATTTTCTTAGGTATGTGGTGGTTTCGATATGCCAATGATATGTGGATTGGGTGATTGATAATCTGGAACAGAATTTTATTATTGGCACCTATTTTTAGGAGCCAATAATGAAATTCGCAATTTTGTAGCCTAGTCAGTGAAAATCAAGACAATGAAATAACATCACTGAATCAAATTTTGCGGAGCACTCACGCCACCAGGAATAGGAGCTTTACCATCTTTAAATGCCTTTTTAAGATGAGTTGGCAAATCCTTCTTCATATCGACTCCGACCACAGTGGAAACACCACCTTCTTGCATGGTCACGCCGTAAAGCGTGTCTAAAACTTCCATGGTACGACGATTGTGAGTAATAACCACAAACTGGAATTGGGCAGATAGAGCTTCCAAGACGCGATTGTATCGACCGACATTTGCTTCATCGAGCGGTGCATCCACTTCATCCAAAAAGCAAAACGGCGTTGGTTTCGTTTTCAACAAAGCAAAAATTAGGGAAATAGCTGTCAGCGCTTTCTCACCACCAGAGCACAATGTCATGCTCTTACGTGTTTTACCAGGTAGGCGCACCATTAACTCTACACCGCCGGCCAAGGGGTCCTCAGGGTTGGTTAGCTCTAGCGCGGCCTCGCCACCAGGGAACAGAATGGCGAACAGTTCAGCAAAGTTCTTATTGATGACTTCAAAGATGACTGAAAATTTATCCTTAGATGTAGATTCAATCTCTTGAATCGCAGTATTTAAAATATTGATGCTTGAATGAATTTCATCGCGCTGAGTTGTGATGAAAGACTTTCGTTCTCCAAGCTCTTGGTATTCCTTCATCGCCATGAGATTAACTGGACCGATGCCGTCTAACTTGGATCTCATTGAATTTACATTTCGGCCTGCTTTTTCAAGATTGAAATCGTCATCGCGGACGAACGGTGCTTCAACTAAGTTGACTTGATATTTCTCATCCGCTTGGGCGATATAAGATTCAATTCCGAGGCGAATTCTTTCCGCTTCCAAATTCTTGTCAGCTAATGCTTTTTGTAGTTTTTGTTGTGCGTCTCGACATTCACGAAGCCTACCGTCCACAACTTTAAGCTCTTCATGAACTCCCGCATTCGCATCGCGCTTTTCATTGATGCGCTCTTGCAATTCTTCACGCCTTATAATGAGGCCTTCGATATCACCTTGAGCGAGATCATACTCTCGTTTGGATTCTTCGATTTCTAGACGTAACTTTGCTTGTTCTTCATATCGTCTAGTGAGCTTGTTTTGAACCAATTCCAATTGCGCATGGGACAATTTTCGATTGTCTCTTAGCTGAGATGACTTCGCTTCTGATCTTGCGAGTTCCATTTGGCGTTGCTGATTTTGCCGCATGATTTCTTCACGGCGTTCGTCAATCGATGCAAACTCTTCCTTCAACTGAGTCGCTTCGATTTCAATTTGCTCTTTTTCTCGCTCCATGGACTGTCTGGATTCATACAAATGATTGAGTTCATTCAAGAGATTTTGCTCTTGAGTCTGAAGCTCTGAAATCTGATTCTTGGCTTGTTGTGCCAAGTCATTT
The DNA here is from genome assembly GCA_026390495.1 of Pseudomonadota bacterium. GTDB lineage: Bacteria > Bdellovibrionota_B > Oligoflexia > Oligoflexales > RGVZ01 > CAMDKS01. The sequence goes on from JAPLFV010000031.1 coordinate 4,042, forward strand.
TTATTATCGGCAGTTTGTCTTGCTGATTGAAGCTCCGCCATGACGGCAAGGACTTCTTTGTTTTGGCTCTGAAGCTTCGTGTCGATATCGCCAACGATTTGTCTACATTCATTGATTCTATTTTCAAGTTCGTCAATCTTAGCTTGGCTTGCGGCCAATACTTTCTCGACGTCTTTGAGTTCTGCGGCAAGCTTTTCTTGCTCTGCCTTTCGAGAAAGAATTCCGCCTGTTGTGCTTCCGGTGATAAGGAAATTATCTGGACCTTGGATCAATAGACCCTGCGGGGTAAAGACAATAAGGCCTTTTGGAATACTCTCAACGGTCTTTGAGTCTAGCTGAAGAATTTGTAACAAGTAAACATTTTGAATGAGTTCTTTGACGATGGTTGGCGCTTTTGAAAGATTAACATAGCGAGTTAAGGGTTCTGCACCATTGTCGTCAATCCAGCGATCTACGTCTGATTTTGACGGGTTTTTTGCCGCGTTAAAAACCGTGACGGGCAGCCCGCCCACATTGTGTCTTTGGCACATACGGACTAAATCACTCAAATGATTTGAATCACTCATGATCAGTCGTTCGGCCCAATTTTCAAAGGCCGTCAAAACTTTTTTAGGAAGCTCTGCCGACTCTTGATTAAAGCTAACGTGATTTGCAAGAATACCGACGGTCAAATCTGAGATTTGTGACTCTTTTTCTTTAAGGACGTTCCAACTTGCGGCAACATCAGTCGCGCCTGCAACAAGCTCTTCCAGCGAGGTGAGTCTCGCCTTCATTTCGTGATATTTTTCACGGTTACTGTCGCGTATTACTTGCGCAGTCTTCATGTCGTTGTAGCTAGTTGCTAGGAGGTTTTCGCGATCATGTTTTTCGCGAATCTCTTTGTCCAGTCCTTCCTGTTGACCAGAAGCTTTTTCTTCCCATTTTTTCATGGCGTCTAAAGCAGTCAAGGCTTCTAGCTCTAAAATATCTAGTCTTTCTTTTTGAAAGGACTGATTGTTTTTCGTTTTTTCGACGTCTTTTTGAAGACCTTCATGCCGAACACGATTGCTATCGATCAGGCGATTTAAATTTCGGACTTCGTCTTCAAATTCTAGGATTCTCGATTTGAATACATTTGCAGATTCATCGACGGTATCAACTTCTGTTTGAAAATCTTCGATAAGCTCTCTTAGGCGTTTTGCGTCGCTTTCAGCAAGGCTTAGCTCAGCGGCACTGCGATCAGCTTGCTCCTCTAACATCTTTAAGTTGGAGTCTTCCTCTGACAATTCTCGATCAAGATCAATCAATCTCTTTTCGTGATTGGAGACTTTAGTCAAACTGCCACTGATTGCAGATTCAGCACGCGCCAGGGTCTCTCTTGCAACAGTAAACTCTTCGGTCAGAGCAGCTAACTCAGGGTCTGCATCTGCAAGAATTTGCTGAAGCTCTTCGTATCTTGACTCATAAGTTGAGAGTGATGCGATTGTGTCGATTTCTTTATCTTGTTCCGTGCGCATCCAAAGTTCAATAGAGTCGAGTTTTTCTTTGAAAAAGTGATAATTGTGCGCAAATAGTTTGAGCTCTAGCTCTCTAAGTTCATCGGAAAGCTTTGTCCACTGCTGTGCTTTCTCCACTTGATTTTCAAGGCTGGATTGCTGCTTGTCGACTTCTTTCAGGATGTCTTCGACTCGAGACAGGTTTAAGGAAGTCTCTTCTAGTTTTTTTTGTGCTTCAATTTTTCGTTGTTTAAAGACAAGAGTTCCAGCAGCTTCTTCTAA
>JAPLFV010000312.1 GCA_026390495.1 Pseudomonadota bacterium
ACACAAAAAAATCATAGCACAATTTTTTTTCGAATACCTATAGTTGAGAGAAATATTTTTCATTTTTTTTCATTTTTTTTTCAAAATGGTACTTTTCAATCAACTTGATTTTGAATGCAGAGGTATCAGAGCACTCTGCTTAATCGATTTTCCAGATAGAGATGCCTCCGTATTGTTGGTATTTTAAAACCCACGTAATCGTTGGGGCTCAACAATTACGTGGGTTTGTCAATTTGAGGTTTCTGGTTCTAGAGAGTCGAGATCGGCAAATTTTACTTCTTAGAAATTGAATTTTGCTCCTTGGGATTCAAAATTTGAAGAACGGCGGCGGCCCGAGGACTCATTTTGGATTTTTCTTTTCGACCAAGTTCTGGGGGTAGGGGAGATTGAGTTTCTGAACTCGATTTCTTTTGAAGGGATACTTCTGATCCTTGCGAGATTCTTTGTTGTCTTGGCAAAGTCGCTCTAGCACTGGGTTTGATGGTGTTGGATGCGGTGGTCGATTGAACTTTTATAGACGACCCACAACCTAATTGACCGCATGCCTCTACGGTCGATTCGTCGGTAACGAGGACCAATATGATACTGTTGGCAAGCTTTTTGGATTCCGTTTGGAGTAAGTCTAAGAATGCGGCTCTATTCAAATCAGAGGACTGAGCCTCCAGCCAGCTCAATACAATAATGGGAGAGTGGTCCGTCGTCAAAAGATGGAGACCCTTTTCAAAAGCACAGTCCTCGCGCATAGCCTGAAGCTGGTGCATCGCTTGAATTGCGGATCCGATTTTGAGAATCAAGTCAACATTTCGATCTTCCATGTCTAAAGCTGGGAGGCCTGCTCTTTCAAAAGTGTCTTTCCACATTCCAAGGAGTTCAGACTTTCTTTTGTGTGCAAGGACTTTGATGGCTTCGTCTCGGGAGGATTTAGCCGAATCTTTGACTGCCTTTTGAATTCGTTGTCTTCTAGTTTCACGATATCTAAGGGCAGCTCGGGCTTCTGCCACTAAGAAGGCAGGATTGGTAATGTCGACCTTTCGATCACTTCCAATAATGGTCCACCACTGTCTAACCAGATTTGCCAGATGTTCTTGAATCTGCTGCCGCTCATTTATTCTTGCTTCTAGGTCTTGGTGTTGGATCATCAGAAGGTTGTACTCTGTGGCGTCGAAAATTAATCGACTGAGTGATTCGATGGAGATGGATGGATCAAGATTCATAACTGTAGCCCATTCGGTCCAGGTCGAAGTGAGCTTATCTAACTCCTCTTGTGTCTTTTTTGCCACGTCCTCGATTTGGTGAAGACCTTTTCTAGACTGGCCCTTACTTTTTGCCAGTTCATCGACAAACGACTGAATGGAGCTTAGGGAATAGGTGACTGTCTCTTTTACCCTCTCAAGGTCGCCACTAGTTTTTGCCAACCAATCTGAATGATGAGCCAATGTGACTGGAGATTCAAACGTTGAGGATTCTTGCCTTTGCTTAGTACCGCGAAGCTTATCTAGCCATGTTGAGCTAGATTGGTTCTCAGTTGCCGTGGCACGGCCATCAAGTGTGCTGTGCACTTTTATTCGATTCAAATCTTGAGTGATTTGCTTCAGTCCCAATAGGGTACTTGCAATGCAGCTTTCCAGATCTTGCCCTGTGCCTTGACTCCCAGAGAGAAAGTCATCCCACGCAGAAAAGGCTTGATCAGCAAGAGGCCTAACTCTTTCGTGGACCAATCGTTTGATCCGAACTGCTGTATCATTTAATGACTGGTAAGCTTTCATCCTTACGAGACTATCAAAACCAAGTTGCCACTGTGCTGTATCATGGCAGTCACTGATAGCCTTTTCAGGCCATTTTGATTTTAGGACTGCGATTCTATCCATGAGTTGGTTTAGCTGCCCTGATAAGCGAGGAATACTTTCCTCTGCGTCGCCCATTTTGCGACATAAAAAGTCAATGTGCAGCAAATGGTCTAGTTCCTTTTGCATTGATTCTACGAGAACTAAACTAGGCGCATGCTCGCCGGATTTTCCGTCAACGAGACCAAGGACTTCCCTAAATCGCCCTCGTATTTCGGTGAGACCTTCAGAAACCTTTAAGAGGCGATTTGCATCACGATATTCAGGAATCCCGACTGCTTTGAAGCACTCCTCAGTCAGAAGCTGAATAATCTTTTCAGGATTAATATCTGATTCTATTGGGGTGTCTGACACTGAAAAGGAGGATGATGCAGCAAAGCGACCGTTTTTCGAGGTCAGTAAAAAGGAGCTAATAGGTGAGATAAGACCTTCTAAAGATGATAGACCCGCTTCCATATCCAACCATGAGGCCAACATAGATCTTTGGGCCTCGTCAATCGGAATGGGCTTTCCAGCTTTCAGAAAACGACTTCCAAAGCCGCCTCGATGAATGGTCCAGGTCTCGCCCGAATTATCCGTAATATCTAAAATAACTTCTTCAATGTCTTTCGATTTTATCGATCTAAAAGCAAAGGTCATTGCCTTTGAGATGAGTTCGATTTCTTTTGGCAAATCTTGAATTGCAATAACTTTCTCAAAGATACCGGTGCCTTTATGTAACCTATAGACTCTTTTTAACTGGTCTTGGTTACTAACAATTTGGATGCTGGTTAAGTTCATTCAAAACTCCTTCATTCAACCTTTAGGGATCAATTCCGAAGAGTAAATTGGACGACTGACAGGTCAATCGAGCAAATCTGTTGCAAATTAACAATGATTTTATGCTCCCATCATAAATGATTCACAGTCACTTGGGAACTTATGAGTACAACCGTCAAGAAACTTAATCTGGTCAACCTGGCAAACCTTCGAGCTTTAGACTTGGAACAATTGCGAGAGATCATAAAATCCCAGGGGTTTGAATCATTGGCCTGCTATAAAATTTCTGCAGGACAGGCCATTCAGTTCATTGATACTAGTACCGACATGAAGGATCACTTTCCGCCAATCATCGATTCATTCAATTACCATTATACTTCAAATTCAGGAAATGAGCTTGTTTCAGGCTGGTTGGATTTTGCTCCTATTATAAGACCCAAAAATGACGGGATGAGATACTGGATTTATCTACCTCAACAAGACCTGTGGTCCGTTAAATTTGCATTCTTAGTTACGACCCCTACGGAAAGAAACTTTCAAGCTGGCTCACTGGATGGATTTATGGAAGCACTCACCCGGCGCATTCATTTTTGGATTGCAGGGGATGAGCTAAGGCATTTTATTGATGACTCTGTGGGCGAGCAGCACTTAGACTCTGTCAAAAGATTGCTTAATCAAATGCTGAGTCATGAGATGAGAAACCCAATCTCAAACCTTTTTAGTCTCTGTCACATGAATCTCCTTGATGATTCTGAAAAGAATAAAAATGTGGAAGGTCACCGCAATTTAATGGATGAATTTTTGGGAATCGGTGATCAGATTTTAAACTGCCTTACTAAATTTGAGCTGATTTTGAATTCAGATGCCAAATCTGGATTACAGTCCCCTTATATGAACTCAAATGTGCATACTTCTTTACAGTCCACCGTCGAGAAGGTTGCGTTGACTGAATTGATTCAAAAATCCATAAGCGTCGAGGCGGTTCAAAGACCTGCGTTGAAAACGCTTGTTGAATTGAATGCCTCAAAGGACTTGGTTTGGGTTCAAGTTGTCAAAGATAGAATAATCATCGCGATTAGGGAACTTTTAAAAAATGCAGAAGATTTCGGTGGTGGCTCTAAAATTGTCATTTCGGTTTCGTTGCAGGCTGAAACGGCAGTAATCGATTTCCAAGATGCCGGACTGGAGGTTCCTGCTGGGCAGGAGGAGCTCATATTTTTAAGATATTACCAAAGTGGGCAGAATGTGCCGACGTCGATTAGTGCCGAGAGTCCAAGACGTGGTCTTGGTCTTGGACTCTACCTAGCTAGGCTCGCCGTCAGAATGAACGGTGGAGATTTGATATTCGTTCGCGGAGTTGGAAAGAAAGGTGTCTTTCGAATGATGCTGCCGCGATCTCAGGCCTAATTTGATCTGAAAATCAGCGGTGTGTTTACCTGCGACAGTAGCATGCGCATCCGTATTGTCCACTCCAGCCACACTCAGGGCGTTCTGTCGGTCCGCACAAAACGGAGCAATAGTCTTGTCCTGGATTGGAGTTCCCGCAGCTGCAGCCGTTAGAAAAGAAATTTGTGTTGGATGCTTCGGACTCTCCGGATTCTAGGATTGATGACAATTCCGTTTTTACTTGATTCTCAGGCACACCTACATTGAGATTTTGATTTTGAGCAGTTGCCCAAACCGAACCTGCAATGAGCGTGACGCTATAAATGAAACGAAATTTGTTGATATTTGAGTACATTGGACCTCCCTAAAATTGGTGAACATTCATGTTTGTGCGGGCATTTTTGCCTCGTTAAGGAAAATAGTCGAGTTGGTATTCGAACAGCCCCGAAAAGCTGCGCACTTTTGGTGAACAATAGGGAGTCTGATTCGACAAAGGATGCTCTGAGCCAATATCGACAAAATACATTAGATTTAGCGAATCAGTGCCACCTATATATTTTTATGTCGTGCAGCATTTGATTCAAAAAGTTAGACATCGTTTAGCGTCTTAAATTTGATCCAATCAGGCAAATTATGCCGATCAGATAGAAAAACAGGCTATTAGGATTTTGTTTGCGCAATGAGAGAAATTCTAGCGCAAATTCTTTTAAATTGGCCTTTGAGAACATACATAGGTCAATCGCTTTATAGGGAAGTAGATTCCTACTTTTAAGAGATAATCTTGCTAATTGAATATTGACCTTATTTATACTTGGGAGATTGAGCTGGATGCAAATGCAGTTTCAAAACTTGAATTGCATTGAATTTCGAAGGACAATAGGGAATAGGTTTCCCCTTTTCAAAGTCGGTGAACAAATGACTGCAGTTCTTATAGTCGAAGACGAAATACACATTCAAAGGCTGACCAAACTAATTCTAGAAAAAGCAGGATTTGAAGTGACAGCCGCATCCTCAGGAGAGGAAGCCATGGCAGCTATAGAGAATGTGAGTAAGAAATTTGATTTGGTGCTTTTAGATATCATGATGAAAGGGGTTGATGGACTCCAGGTTCTGAAGGTTATTAGGCAGAATCAGAAATATACGTCTCTTCCCGTTGTTATGTTGACCGCAATTGCTCAGGAGGCGGTTGTGTTAAAGGGAATTCAGCTTGGAGCTCGCGATTACATAAGAAAACCCTTTCACCCAAAGGATCTCTTGGATAGAATCAAGCGCCTTTTGGATCCTCGAATGGCAAAAAATTAAAGCGACCTGCATCGACAAATAACGTGGATGTATGAGTGATCGAACCCTTTTGGACTCAATTTAACTATGGGAATGCCATGGCCGATGCTTTTGATTTGTTAGGGCGATTTTCTGCTTCTTGCTTGAGAATGCTACCGCCAGAAACCGCTCATGATATTGGAATGAAAGCATTGGAGCTTGGCGCCTTGAATTGGTTGCCAGAGCCGCAATTTCATAATCACGGTGTTCAGTTAATGACTGAACTGCCCGGAGTAGGGCGTCTTGCGCATCCCATAGGATTAGCAGCTGGCTTTGATAAAAATGCCCGATGCCCTACCGCGTTTCAAAGAATGGGTTTTAGTTTTATTGAGGTGGGTACTGTGACTCCAAAGCCTCAAGACGGAAATCCCAAACCTCGATTATTCCGTGATTCAGGGCAAAGATCTATTACCAATAGGATGGGATTTAACGGCGAGGGCATCATATCTGTTGTAAATCGCGTAAAAGGACACAATTGGTCTGGATTTCATCCTCCTATGGGTGTGAATTTAGGGAAAAATAAATTGACACCAAATGAAGATGCGTTGAAGGATTTTGAGCAAGGCCTTCGTGCCTTCGAACAATTGGCATCCTATTTTGTTATTAATATCTCCTCGCCGAACACTCCGGGCCTTCGTGAATTGGCAAACCCCGAGTTCATTGAGAGTTTGGGCGCCATATGCACTGATTGCCTTAAGCGAGTTTGGATTAAACTCGATCCAGATATGAGTAAGAAGGAATTTCAGTCCATGATACGAGCCATTATGAAGGTGGGATTCGCCGGTGTTATTTTGAGTAACACCCACCGGGTTGTGTACCCACAAGTTGGTGGACAGAGTGGACACCCGCTCCTGTCTCTTTCAAATGCAGTATTGGAATGGGCTTGGGACGTGCATCAAGGTTTACTTCCGATGATCGGATGTGGAGGCATTTTATCTGGCGTCGATGCCTATCATAAGATTGCCAGGGGTGCATCCGCCGTGCAGCTGTACACCGCCCTAGTCTATCGAGGGCCAGGTGCGGTTGCGAAAATTATGGAAGAACTCGCAATAGAGCTGAAGCTGCGAGGATTTGGTTCTGTAGGTGAGGCTGTTGGTTCTTGGTACAAGGAATAATTTATGCTGGATGTAAGTCGTCGAATTCGGGAAAATATTCATGGAACGATCGATGTTTCTCCGTTAGAAGATATTGTTTTGGCACATCCATTTGTCCAAAGAATGAGGCGCATCAAACAGTTGGCATTTTTACAGTATGTATTTCCAGGGGCAAGTCACTCTCGCTTTGAACACTCTTTAGGAGTGATGCATTTAGCTGGTGTTGCTTGGAACAAATTAGAAGAAAACCAGCGTTCCTTAGCTAAATCGGCTGCAAAGTACGAAAATTTTTCTGAACTTGAGTTAAAATCAAGCGGACAAAACTTCCTTCAAGGGCGTCTCAGTCCCACCTTTGCGATCATTGACGATATTTTTAAGAATCCATACCATTTGCAGACGCTACGTTTGGCAGCTCTACTTCATGACCTGGGGCATTCACCTTATTCCCACAGTGGGGAAGAGTTTATGCCTAGTTGGCAATCAATGTTAGACGCAAGTCATGACTATCCGAGCTATTTAGTTACTTATTTGAAATCAAAAATAGAAGCCTTCAAGATCCAAAGGAAAGACCCATCTGCGATCAAGGTTCGGCATGAGATATTTACTGTGTTATTGCTTGATAAGCTTTTTTTGGACGTATATTCCGCGAATCCTCAGTATGCGGGGATTCGAATTGATGCTCAAGATGTAGCGAGTTTGATTATCTCCGACATACCACCTACAGAAACGTCACCTCTGCGATTGCACGGAGTTCATAATATTTGCCACGAGCTACTTTCCAGCGAACTTGACGTCGATAGAATGGACTATCTATTGAGAGACAGTCGAGAGTGTGGCGTTGTTTATGGGATTTTTGATGAGAGTCGCATTCTTAATAGCTTGGCAGTTTACTGGGATGACCAGACTGGGTCCCTGCATTTAGCCATTCAGTTTTCTGGATTGGCCGCCTTTGAAGATTATTTACGAGCGCGGCATAGCATGTATTTGCAACTGTATTTCCACAAGACCTCTGTTGCTGCTGAAGCCATGATTCGTCGTGTCAGTAGGATCTTGGGCGACTGGTTCTTTCCGACGGACGTGAATTCTTATGCTGAGATTGACGAAACGAATTTACCTGTAATTTTATTAGATGCGTCTCAGAAAATGATCAAAAATCAGAGTGAAAAAGTCTATTTTGATAGATTGTTGAGAGACCTGTTTTTTGATCGCAATCTCTGGAAGCGTGTCTTTGAAGTGGCTTCAAATAACGGAGTTGCAGAAGGAGTAGAGAGTATCGACGAAGCGGCTACAGTCATCGCTTCAATGGGTGCAAAATTTGAAAAGGTGTCGTCAAGTAGTTCTCTAACTCGATTTCGGCCTCGCCAAGCAGATTCCGTGAGTTCAAACTCCTTGAGACTGATAAAGAAAGATCACTTTCAGTTTCCGCGAGTGATTCCCATTGAAGATCAGTTGAGTCTGGTAGATGCAAACTCCCAGGTTCATATCACGCGGCTCTATGTGGAAAATACAAAAGACAAAAAAAAAAAAAAAAATTTGTCAGATTTAGTGAAAGCAGAGCTGCAAAAACTTGTACGAAGGCCTTAAACGCCTTTGCGGGTCAAAAGAAATTTGATGCATTCCTTAGCGGATTGCTCATTGTATCCAAATCTCTTAATCAGTTGGTCGAGAGTTGTGCCTGCAATTTTCCTGGTTTTCTCGTTAAACTCTCGTTCTCGATCTGTTCCTAATGCTAAAATGCATTTTAAATTATCTTCGATCTGCTTAGATTGCTGGCCGTAATAGTGTTCTTTTAGTCGCTGCAGATGGTCTGAAAAAATAAGGCTGAATTCGATATTCAATTTTGGGTTATCTATCTTATAGCTCGCAATTCTAGCCAGTAGACTTTCTCTAAATCGCCCCGCGTCACCACTAATACCGAGAATGGTTTCGACATCTTTCATGAGGATTTCAGAGGGGTTTTCTTGAGATTCTGTCTTTCGATTAAAAATCTTTTCTTTTTTGACGCTTGCGACGGCATTGTCAATGTATCTAGCAAGTAACTGGTCGTATTGATTTTCCTCTACGAGAGTCATGGCTAGAACGAACTCTCGTTCAAAAATTTCAGCAAAATAATCGCGGACATTTTTTATAAAATGACTGACGTCGTGGTATTTGTTTCTAGGTTCAAATTGAAGAAAATCATATAGGCTTCTATCTTTTACTAGCTTTTCAAGTTCTGCAAAAATGGACATTGGGGTCATTGTTTTGATTTTTGAATCTTCTGCGATCCGATATAAAATGGCTCGTATTTCTCGCGGGGAAGCGCCAAAGCGGCCTTCATAGATGATAGAGCCTATGCTTTCAGATTCGATCAAGGGCACGATTTGCTTTAAGGCAATTTGGTCCGCAGGTGAATATGATTCGTCTAGTGGCCGATTGTCATACAGCATGGCTTTGCCATAGGGATCCAGTCGATTGACGAGACCTCTATTGTTGCCATCGTAGAACTCTCCATCCGGGTGCTTTAAGCGTGTCATTATGGACCAAAGGCAAAGTACGTCTAAGGTATGCGGTGCTACAAATTTTGTTCGACTAATTGTTTCTATGTCTCTCCGATATATCTTTTTTTCTTGGCTTGCCTTCAATAGGTAAGGAACGGTAACAAGATCAAACCTTCCATTGAAAGAGCTGAAATCAGGGGTTGTCTTGAAAGCATCCAAGTGCTTTTCATTTGCTGTTGCAAAGAAGACGACATCGATATTTTGTGATGCTGTCAAAAGTCCTAGAGTTCCTTTTTCTACTGTGGTTAACAAGTATTTAAAGGCTTCCAATGGTCTCTTTAGTAAGTCGGAGAATTCGAGAATACCTCGATTTGCTTCAACTATTTCGCCCATGGCTTCTGTAAATCTAATATTGTGAAGAACTGATGGCAAATTTTGAATGTTCTTATCCATAGTCAATTGCTTTTCTTGAGCATCCATTGACATTTGAGGCTCGACAGTTGAAATTCCAACTCTGTACTGCTTGGAATAGAAGAACCTTTCGACTTGAATATGGCGATAGACTTTTTCGACATCGCCATTGTACGCGACCAGCAGATTGTCAAAGATCAATTGGTTTTTTTTCGACAAGCCCGACATTAGGATGTGAGACGGGACCTGCGCGTCCTCAGGTTTGCATTTTTGCTCAGAGCCCAGCCAGTCTCTAAGTAACTTTTCTCGAAATGGCATAGGAATCAAAAACAACGGATTTTCTTTAAACTCAGATTGCAGTTTACTTGAAACTTGATGGTCTTCAAGAAATGCATATGTTTCAAGTTTGTCTTGGGACTCGTCTCTGCGTGGTGCAAAACCAATAGGCGCAGATTCGCCTGAAACGTTTCGAGGGCTAGAGCCTTTGTCTACGGGAAAGATCCAGTTAAATCGATAGACCGCGCCCTCATCGGTTTCGCTGTATCTTTGCATTCCGTGTGCAATGGCTTCTATGGTCGATGATTTTGCACTACCATTTGGTCCATGTAGAAAGATAACTTTGTTGGCACTTTCTTGTGAAACGAATGCTTGCAACGATTGATAAATGTGATTTTGAACTCGTTCTCCGCCAACTATGGCAACACCTCTATCCGTTCCCAAATCAAACAATTTAAAGCGGCTAATGCTATCAGTATGTGCAAGATTGTTTGAGTTTGATTCAGTATGCGTTGTACCGAAGTAATCAAAACAGTCGCGTAAGTATTCTGGAGCGTTTCTAACAAGGCGTTTAGGTGCCGCCTTGACTCGATTGAGGTAGGATTCAAAAGACATAATGGTTTGACGTTCTTTGTAAACTTTTTTGAGTGATTCTGAAATTTCCGTTAAGCGTTCGCTACCAATGCTCATTTGACATGCTTCCTTATGAGAGTCGAAATTTCAGATCCTTCTGGAAATGGTTTTGCAATTACGTCTACAGCCCCTGCCGAGATCGCGGCAATGACATCGGGATCGCTACTTGAATGTCCAGACATCACAAAAATAGGACAATCGCCAACAAGCGGCTTCATTTGTTTAATGAGTTCGACGCCGGATATTTTTGGCATGTTTAGGTCGCAAAATATTGCCAAGTAACTTTCTTTAGATAGCTTATCAATGACTAAAGAGGGGTTTGAAATGCAATCAATCTCAAATTCGCCGTCCAAAACGATACCTAGTATTTCAAGCAACTCTACTTCATCGTCAATGGCAAGAATCTTGTTAGATTGCAGTTTTGTTGCGGTAGATAATCGGGTGTCAGCAACTACTTTTTCAAAATATTCTATTAGTTTCTTGGGTTCGCCAAATGGCTTTGCCAGAATTCCCAGTGCTCCAAGTTCAACCACGTGCTTGCGATCTTGATCAGACTGCGCGTGACCAGTCATAAGGACAACGGGAACATTTGGTTTTTGTTGTTTTGCTAATTTCAAGAACTCGATCCCTGAAATGTGAGGCATTTTAATATCAGACAAAATGATATCAAAATCAGAATGATTCATTGCGTCCTTGGCAACTCGAGGATCGTTAAATGTTACCACGTCAAAGTTATCACAAAGGAACATCTCCAAGAGTTCGCCAATTTCAACCTCATCGTCAAGAATCATGATTTTTGGTTTTATGGCGTCTGGAGTTATGGGACTCATCTTAATCTCCTAAAATTCATCGGATGATCAAATTATATATCTTTATTGGATGGGATCCTAACCTATTGCGTCGCCTAATCCTTAGTCACATCATTTGTGTAATTTGCATTTGAGAATCTGCGTATGATAAGCTGGCAAAAGTATTAAACTCTTGAATTTAATTTATGTGCCTCTCAAAAAAGGAATTTTCAGAATGAAGAAAATTTTCGTCATTGACACCAATATTCTTTTAAATAACCCAGCCAGTATATTTAAATTTGAAGATAACGATGTCGTCATTCCAATTTCCGTAATTGAAGAGGTTGATACCTTTAAGAAAGACTTGAGTGAGAATGGTCGAAATGCTCGAGAGGTTAGCCGTATTCTGGATCGGTTGAGAGAGAGAGGTACATTGTCCTCTGGCATTCCTTTGTTTGAGGGGCGAGATGATTCTGGAAGTCTGTTCGTCTATTTGGGATCTAATATGGATGTTTTACCAGGAGTCCTAAAAGACAGCACCGACAATCATATATTGGCCATAGGCCTCACGTTGCAAAAGCAATATCAAGGTGCGCGCAGCGTTATCATTATCACCAAAGATAGCAATTTAAGAATTAAAGCGGATGCTTTAGGGCTTCCAGCAGAAGACTTTGAAGCGGACAAAGTTGATATCTCGCATCTCTACAAAGGTTACAGTTCGATGAAGGTCGATGCAAGTGTCATAAATGATTTCTATAACAAACGAGAAATGAAGATTGACGATAAAAGCTTGTATCCTAATCAGTTTGTCATTTTAGAAGACCAAGCTGATCCTAATCAATTTGTCTATGGAATGTATGATGGGCAAGATCAAGTCGTGCGGATGCTAGACCCACATAGTGACGGTGTCTGGGGTATCTATCCAAGAAACATTGAACAGACTTTTGCGCTCGAAGCGTTGCTAGATGATAACATTCGATTAGTCACCCTTAGTGGTGGTGCTGGAACCGGGAAGACACTCATGGCAATTGCAGCTGGCTTAGCTAAAACAACCGACGACGATGAATATCATAAATTGTTGGTAGCTCGACCAATTTTTCCCCTTGGAAAAGACATTGGTTTTTTACCTGGAGATTTAGACGAAAAACTGAATCCATGGATGCAGCCAATATTTGACAATCTTGAACTGCTGTTGTCAGGTGGTCAAAATAGCCGTAACAAACGGTTTAGTAAAAGTTACCAAGAGCTCATAAATCAAGGAATGCTTGCAATTGAGCCTCTTACCTATATTCGTGGGCGTTCATTGCCAAACCAATTTTTTGTTGTTGACGAAGCCCAGAACTTGACTCCTCATGAGATTAAAACGATTTTAACAAGAGCGGGAGAGGGGACTAAGATCGTATTGACCGGTGACCCTTATCAAATTGACAACCCGTATATCGACTCCGAAAACAATGGAATGACCTACGTCATTGAAAAATTTAAGAACGAAAGAATTGCAGCCCATGTAACATTTAGTCGCGGAGAACGAAGCGAACTTGCATCATTGGCTGCTGCATTACTTTAGAAAGTTTGTAGCTATTCAGCACGTTTGAAATGCAGCGGAATTCGCCAATGATAACTGCGTTGTTCACTCCGATCCGATGCTCACATACATTGGTATGCTGTGCTTCGGTTCTCGTGAACGCCTTGTTCTCAATGGCTCTTCTCGCTGCACGCAGTGTCGATCGCTGAATGGTTACGAAAGTTTTGAATTGGAATATTGAACTTCTAGTCAAATTTGGGAGCGAATTTGAGGGAATATTTTTCTCTTAACAATCTGTATTTATTAGTGTGTTTCTAAAAATGACCGAATTGCTCTGAGTGCTTCCCAAGGTGTTTAAATTTGTGCTACACTGGGGCCGGATTTATCGTCAATCTTTTGGAGGAAATAGTTTTTGCAAGTTATTACACGCGCGCTCGCTCGAAATTTCAATAAGTTAAGGTTAGTTTCAGAGGCTGGTAACGAAGTTGTGTCGGTGATGGATGCACTCGCAAGAGCCGAGGATTTAGGTCTTGACCTGTGTTTAATCAGCGACAAGGGAGAAGTTCCAGTCGCAAAAATCCAAGATTTTCGAAAGATTCAATACGAATTAAAGAAGGCAAAGAAAAAGCAGATAGTTCAGGAGTTAAAGGAAATTCAACTCAAGCTGAATATTGCTGATCATGATTTTCAGACTAAAATAAGCGCTGTTGAAAAGTTTTTATCACGCGGCGATAAGGTTAAGGTTGTGGTTCGATTGAAGGGGAGAGAGCGCGAGAATCCAGAGCGCGCCAGGGTATTGCTTGATCGGATGATTACTTCTGTGAAATGCAAAGCCAGTCATGTTCCCGGACCGATGACCATGGCTATTTTAGAGCCCATAATGCCCCAGAAATAGGTTCAATTGATTCTAAGTTTCAAAAATATTTCTAGAGGGGCGCCCTAAAGGCGCCCCTTCTTTGTTGGAACTTGAACCAATTTTTCTTTCGCGAAATAATTATTCTCATTCAAAACCGCCAGTTATGCCTCGCAGTTGACATTCTATAGCAGTATGCAGTCTAATTTTAGTAGGCACTTTATTTACAGTAGATCTTAGGTACTCGGCAGGAAGCTTAGGTACTCGGGTGGCAGGCATCATCAATGTCTGTTTTGGTCATAAATTCATGGAGGAACAGGTTTTATGAAGAAGATAGCAGAAAATAGATATCCCAATGCGGCAACATTATTTCGCTTCTGTAAAGAGGCTCTCGAGATTCGCTATGAAGGAAATGTAAAAGTCATTGATCAAGATGTGGGAGCTATTTTGGGATATGACCCAGCTGATTGCAGCCATTGGAAGAAGGGTAAAAAGAACATTCGTTCATTGTCGACACTGCGGACCATTGCGGACCATCTTGCTATTGATGAGAGGCTCTTGATAGATATAGCGGCAGGTAAAGTAGGTTTTGACGAAGCTATTTTTGAGTTTAGGGGCTACGGCGCATTTTCGTTGCAAGGTCGGACTACTGAAAATTTAAAGAAAGAATTTTTTAAAGATCCAACTCGATATCGTAGTGAAGAGTCAAAATTGACTTTTGAGGATCTATTTGACGTTGACAGGGCAGGAGTCGCAGCAGTGGTACAAAATATCATTCAAGCAGGCCAGTTTGAAGAAGCGCCTCTTTATGTTCCTGAGCTAGTCCAAAGTTTCACCAATTTTAAAGTGATTGCTGATGAAACAATGACGGAGTCTTTTAAAGTTATATCAACCGGTGAAGCAGAAAATTTAGTGATTCAAGTTATGTATAAAGGCAGCGAAATGCGGCCTTATTTACGCTACCTAGTCGCTCGAGAGCTATTCAAGTTTTTAGTGAACTCTCATCATGCTTTCAGTGCAAAATTGCGTGTTTGCCCACCCGAGGTTATGGATATTCGTGCGAATTTGTTTGCTGGACTTTTACTAGTTCCTGGTCAAATGTTGAGAAAAGAGGTAGAGAAAGTTGATACTGCAAAAGATATCGTGACTCAACTTTCAGATACTTTCTGGGTCAGTAAAGCGATGATGAATCAGCGCCTGAGAGATTACATGGAAAATATGAACTAGCCTTTTTGGGATTTTCAAGTATTGAAAAGACCAGCCTTATAGGCTGGTCTTTTGCATTTTCTCAATCGAAAAAATATTCAATCATATTCATGGAACTCAAGTATGAGTGAGCAAGTCCGATGCCGTCCTTAGGTGCTGTAAACCTTTGCCATTTGGATGGATTGCTATGAGTCATGCTTTTAAACTTACAAATGACACGATTCTACTTTCGGTGGAGTCTCCAGGTGGAATTTATAATGCAGCCCAGTTAAAACTGATAGCGACTTTATGTGATGGAAAAACTGGTATCGTAAGAGTCACTGAGGATCAAAGAATTTCGATCGCAGTTAAACCTGAATTGGTAAATGAGTTGTCAGACCAACTTGCGACTGTCGGATTGGGTATACGCCATTATCAATCAGGTCTGCACGGAGCAACATCCTGTATAGGATCACTTTGTCCTGACGCTGAACAGGATGCGCTTTCCAGTGCCATGGATCTGAATGACGTACTCACCTCGACGGAGGTCACTTCAAAACTCAAAATTGGGATTAATGGTTGTGCAAAATGCTGCGTGCCATGTCACACACTAGATCTCTCGATTGTTGGTGACTCATCTGGATATCGGCTTTGTATTGGAGGTAAGAACTCCCAATTGCCAGAGTTTGCAAATTATGTCGCCGAGGGCATTCCTGCTTCAGAATTACCAACGCGGGTAAAATCAGTGATTGATACTTACAATGAGCTTGCAAATGATGTTGAAGAATCACTACAAGACGTGATCGACAGAGTTGGGGCAGGCCCGTTTATAACAGTGCTTTCTCCTTATAGCCAAGATGCTGCTGGAGGAAGTGAGAGCCAAGACGAATTTGGTTCAAATGTCTTGGAATCTAGTGAAGACTCCTCAACCAATGACGTAGTATCAAATGATGACGACGGCGTGCTGTTTGAGTCTCCAATGGATGAATCAGTCGAGAATAATGAAGCCATACAGTCTATGGAGCCTGAAGCCGATGGCAGTCATCATGATTTGGATCATCAAGACGAGAGTCCATTGAGCGATTTTGACTCATCAGTCGCTAGTGATATAGATCCAAAGATGGCAAAATCTGATAATTTCGAATTTATTTCTGACGAGATTAGTATATTAAGTTCAGATGAGCAGACTCCCGAAGTTAAAGTTGAAAATGATTCATTTCACTCTGAAGATGATCAGGAATTTTCTTCCACCCATGAAGCCGAGGATTTGTCTTTACAAGCGCAAGGTGGCGCACCAAAGCAAGCTCTATTACAAGAAGCGACATTGATTGAGTCGTATTCATCGAATCCATCTAGTATTTCTGCAGAGGCAGAATCATTGGAGCTTGATGAGATTGGTTCTATGGAGGCAGAAAATTTAGATAGCGACCAATC
>JAPLFV010000253.1 GCA_026390495.1 Pseudomonadota bacterium
TGCTGCTGCTGGCTCTCTCTTGGGTGTGAAATTAAGTGAACAAAAATCTTTTCCCGTAGGGCAAGTTAATTTCCTACAACTTTATCCTTTAACATTTCTCGAATTTTTAGATGCATTGGGATACGAAAAACTAACTGAGATAATTTCAACGAAAATTGACTTTTTGCCTCTCAACAATGGAATTCATGAAAAGCTTATCGAATTGGTCAGACGATATATTATGGTAGGTGGAATGCCTGAAGCCGTGTTCGAATACTCTTTAGATGAGAGCAAATTTCTAGAGGTTAGAGACATCCAAAAGGAAATTTTGAAATCCTACGAACACGATTTTGTAAAGCATACGACCGCTCACCAAGCTCAAAAACTATCACAAACTTGGGCCCTGATTCCAAGTCAACTTGCAAAGGAAAACAGAAAGTTTATTTTTTCAGCTATTAAAAAAAGTGCCAGAGGTAGAGATTTTGAAGGAACCCTCAAGTGGCTTTTCGATGCAGGTATGATTTATCAAGCCTCCGCAGTTAGCAAACCTGGACTTCCGCTCATCAGTTACGCAGAAGCTGACATTTTTAAAGTCTATCTACTGGATACTGGCCTCCTAGGAGCACTCAGCGGTCTTGATCCTTCCGCCTGGACCATCGGTAATCAGCTATTTTCGGAATTTAAAGGATCTCTTACTGAAAACTTTGTGGCACAGCAATATGCAGCTGACAATCAATCATCTGCTTTACACTATTGGAGGAGTGGAAATACCGCCGAGGTCGATTTTATTATTTCAGAACATCAAAAAATTTATCCTGTAGAAGTGAAATCTGGCACCTCGCTCCAGGCGAAGAGTCTAAGGGTCTATCGAGAACGATTTAGTCCCAAAATCTGCTGTAGAGTCAGCAGCCTCAACTTTTCTAAAAATGAATCCGTATGCAATGTGCCCCTCTATGCTGTAAATAGGCTTTCAGCGTTAATTGAATCACAGGCAATGACTGACTCCAATCCCATTCAATAGCTAGTCTTTGGCGCGAAAGCGCCAAAGACGTATCCTGAGCCGCAGGCGAAGGATCTGGTGGAATGACATCGGACGTATTCCTCTTTTCTTATCCGACTCGTTGATTGCTCTCCACCCGTTATGCTGCTTTCCTTATTTTGCCGCCTGGATGTCTGATCAATTGTCTCAAATTGAAGCCCAAGATAGACCCGTACCCCGCTGCCAAAGTTGCAGCATCCGACTTCATTCGACTTTTGCCAAGTTGTCCTCCGTGTTTTGCGTGACCGATGAGTGGTTCGATTCCAGCTCGGCGGTCCCTGAGCTCGACTTGAAGTTCTTTTGTCGTCAAAATCCTCGTATTCTTGATATTTGACGGAGCTTGCAAACCAATGTCGTCGACATCTCGTTTGGCCGCAGTTTTCAGATTTTTCGAAGACCAATAACCTTTGTCGGCACTCATAGATTTCAATTCGCCTTCGCCAAATAACTTCTGATGTTCGTCGAGAATCGGGACGAGCGAAGATTTGTCGTTCATTCGAAGTGACGTTGATTCCAAGACAAATAAGAAATTTCCAGCGATTCTGCCAAGCTGAAAAACGCGGCCAAACTCGTTGTCTTTGCCGACTTTTCCTTTTTTGATACAAGCAACCGCCGATGCATGCAGCGACAATATTTTGCCCGCCTTGAT
This sequence comes from Pseudomonadota bacterium, assembly GCA_026390495.1. Classification (GTDB taxonomy): domain Bacteria; phylum Bdellovibrionota_B; class Oligoflexia; order Oligoflexales; family RGVZ01; genus CAMDKS01. The sequence goes on from JAPLFV010000253.1 coordinate 1,668, forward strand.
GGTGTGAGTTCTGGTGAAGTGCCCAACGTCTAAAAGGTATCGCCAAGCTTGATTCCTGATTTGATCGTATGCACGGCGAATATTCCACGGAAGGCGGGCGACTCTTGCAGGATCCAGGGATTTGCAGATATCCACAACTGGCCGCATCTGCTGTTTGACTACTGTGAGAAGATCTAGAAACACTTCGCGTCGTTTTTCGATAGCGACATTTTTTGCCATAAAAAAATACGACCTGGCATATTCCTTGACCATCTTCATATTGACTGCAAGGTCGTCTGGCAGTATCCCGCGAGTGTGATTTTTTAAGTAATCGACGAATTTTCTGACAATTCCACAAAGCTTCGCCATAAGGCTTGCGTCGGATGGATAAGCAATGTTGGCCTCTTGAACGGTCGAGTCGAAGTCGGCCTTGCTCGGATCCCCAAAGCCAAATTTTACCGCGACTTGTGCAAACGAATTGGCCAGGTCGCGTTGTGTTTCTGGTGACAATCTGCTGCGAAATTCTTCAATCTTGGTGTGATCGGGTGCGGGCCATATCTTTATGATTCCAAAGCCACACAATAATCGGTACGCACCGTTGTCCTTGATTCCATACTCGGTCGCTCGATCCGTTAGATTGTACAGTTTTTGAAGCAGATATGCGGCCAGATGAATACGCACGTTGATTTTCCTGCCAGTCCACCAACAGCCATTGGGCGTGGTGCATTTGAGATCGTGTACACATTGGTCCATAAGGGTTTTCCACGGTATTGCGTTTGCCAGTTCGATCAAGGGATGTTTGTCCGGAATGGCTACCAATACGGCACGAGCATCTACCTTGGCAGATGCTCCTTCTAAAGATATTGCCATTATTAAAGAGTCCTTTCCAAACCACGAGCATCACTCCATTGAAGCTCAACATTGATTGGAAATTTTCGCAAATAATCGCTTAGGACTCCATCACATTCATTCTGAAGGGTCACTCGGTAGCTCTCGCCATGTCGGATTCCTTGATGCAATCAAGGCTTCCTTTTTCGCACGGCAGTATCCTTTTATCTGCTTTTCACGCAGCTTTGCTTCATCCACATTCGCGTGTTTTTCAAAATATACGAGTTTATCCACATTGTATTTTTTAGTGAACCCCGGAATATACCGTTTTTTGTGATGGTTGATCCTCGTCTTTAGGTCCCCTGTGGAACCGGTGTACAAGACATTTCCTCCATCATTGCAAAGCATATATACAAAACCACTATTCATGAGCAGAACCTCCGAAGCTTGTAATAGCAAATGCATTCGCTTGACCGCCAGCGACATTTGCGGTTATTCGGCAAACTTTTACTTTAAAAATATGGGCAAGATTAAAGCAGACCGATGTCATTCCACCAGATCCTTCGCCTACGGCTCAGGATACGTCGCTGCCGCTTACGCGCCAGCGACTAGCTAGTTGGTTTGACCCAATGCGACGTTCGCCGATTGACTGTTGACGCTGAACTTTAAGGCTTATGGCATTGGTTGGACGACAACCCTGTCGTTTTTACTATCAGCAATAAATAAATTTGATGCATTGCCAAAAACAGAAATCGGAGAGTCAAGCGACGTCGGAGAAAATCCTCCGTTATTGGCGGTGTTAGACGTAAAGTCTGGTTGCCCAATCACAGAGGTAGCCGCTTGCCCGGAGGCGGATGGCATGGTTGACCAAACCAAAACACGATGGTTTCCTCCATCAGGTACAAACAATTTTGTGCCATCACTAAATAGGAAGTAAGGAACACCCAGTGTCGCGGCAGATCTGCCTCCGTTATTTTGCGTGTTAGATGTTAAGTCAGGTTGCCCTAGCGCAAAGCTAGCCGATTGCCCTGAAGCTGTAGGAATCGAGGTCCATACCAATACACGACTGTTGCTATAGTCGGAAACCAAAAGCTTTGTACCAACACTGATAACTGCATAAGGATTGTACATTGTAGATGCTGATAAGCCACCTGTATTTTGCGTTCCCGTCGTTAAGTTTGGTTGTCCTAATGCATAGTCGGCTGCAGACCCAGAAACAGTTGGAATAGTATTCCATACTAGAACTCGATTATTTAAAGAGTCTGCCACGAACAATTTGCTTCCATTATGATAGACCGAAATTGGTAGAGACATACCCGCTGCAGTGGTGGCAGCGGAGTTATTTGTCAAATTTGCTTGACCCAATGCAACATTTGCAGGCTGTCCAGACGTGGTAGGTATTGTATTCCAAACAAGCACTCGGTTGTTGTACGTGTCAGCAACATACAGTTTTACACCATCGCTAAAGACACCTCGCGGACTATACATAGATGAAGCCGATACTCCTCCATTGTTTTGGGTATTTGATACAAGGTCCGGCTGACCTAGAGCAATGTCCGGAGCTTGTCCAGACCTAGACGGTATCGCATTCCAAACAAGCACTCGGTGATTTAGCGTATCAACTACAAACATTCGAGTACCATCGCAATAAATAGTCGATATCGATCCACCGAAACTACCTGAGGAAAATGTCTTGCTTAGGTCGCCGCTATAGTTTTTTATATTTGTAGTAAACGTCGGTTGTCCCAACACAAAATTTGCTCCTTGGCCTGATACAGTAGGTGAGGAAGTCCACACGAGAATTCGATAATTTAAACTATCCAATACGTAAATTTTACCTTCATGCCCATAAACTCCTTGAGGCCACTTTAAACTTGAACCAGATAGCCCACCATTATTTTGTGTGTTTGACGTAAGATTTGGTTGTCCAAGTGCTAGGTCTGCGTTCTGCCCTGAGGCGATTGGCACTGAGTTCCAAACTAAAATTCGACTGTTTCCAGCATCTGCTATGTACAATTTAGAGCCTTCCCTATAAATGCCTCTAGGATTAGATAGTGTTCCTGCTCCCAGACCTCCATTGTTGGCTGTGGCCGACAAAAAATTTGGTTGCCCTAATACCAAATTCGCAACTTGTCCAGAACTCGTCGGAATCGTACCCCAAACTAAGACGCGATGATTACCGTCATCGGAAACAAATAATGAAGTGCCATCGCTAAATACACCCCAGGGAGCCCTTAAACTCGAGCCAGAAATGCCGCCGTTATTGGCGGTATTGGACGTCAAATCAGGTTGTCCCAATGCAAAGCTAGCAGGTTGCCCAGAAGAGGTCGGAATAGAGTTCCAAACCAAGATACGATGGTTGCTATTATCGACAACATATAGTCTTGATCCATCGGAGTGGATATTGTATGGACCTGCAAGTGTAGAAGCTGACAAGCCTCCATTATTAGCGGTATTAGATGTCATATTTGGCTGACCTAGGACAAAGTCTGCTGGTTGTCCTGAAGTCGTTGGCAAAGTATTCCAAACCAAAACACGATTATTATTGGAATCTGAAACAAATAGTCTTATGCCATCTGAAAAGATTCCCGTAGGTCTCCACATTAATGAACTCGATAACCCACCATTATTAGCAGAAATCGAGAATAAGTTTGGTTGCCCTAAAGCAAAGCTTGGCGCTTGGCCAGATGTCGTCGGCACCTTATTGTATCCAAGCACTCGATTGTTTTCAGTATCCGTTACATAGAGTCTACCACTTGCTATAACAGATGCTTCTGTTGCGCCCATACCGTTTTCATACTGCACTCTAGATGTCAATTGGGGCTGTCCAATAGCAAACGAGTTTCTGATTTGAAGGTTAAAACTAACACTCGCTTTTGATCCAGCAACATCTCGAAGACTTAATGTGATCACTGCTGTGCCGCTTGAGGACGTTACAGGCGTAATCACTGCCGTACAGTCTGGATAGGTACCA
>JAPLFV010000314.1 GCA_026390495.1 Pseudomonadota bacterium
AAATTAAGTGTTCCGATTGTAGCGTACAAAGATCAGTTTTCTCGCAGAGGCGATTATTATAAATATGTGTCTAATGTGCAATTGGCTGATTGTCCTAGGAATCTTCATTCAATTGGCGCTGAATGCGCCTATCAATTGCAACTTGAAGTTTCCAGATTTGATCAAACCGAGATCGAGGCGATAAAAATGAATGGCAGATCCAGTCAGAAACTATCGAGCCTTGCCAATCAAAAGGATGGAGATGGTTTGAAACATATAGATTTTCAGATATTCAACTGTGAATCCGATTCCAAACAGAATCACGAAACTTTGGCATTGAGAGCTCGATAATATTGTTTGCTAAGTAGAAGATTGGCAAAATTCAAGAGTCTTTTTGACTAGCAACTAGTCGTCTTTAGGTTTAAAATTGAGAAATTAATTTCTTGATTGGAAGAATAACATGCAGAATTTTCTCGACTTGATTAAATCCCGAAATTTTTTGGCGCAAATTGCGCATCCCGAGGAGTTTTCTAGTCATTTGTCGGAAAAGCGACGTTTGGCCTATGTGGGTTTCGATCCAACTGCAGAAAGTTTACATGTGGGCAATTTAATGCCTATTATGGCTCTTAGACGTTGGCAACAATCAGGTCATAAAGCGGTTGTTTTGATGGGTGGAGCTACCGCAATGATTGGAGATCCCTCCGGTAAAACTGAATTGCGGCAAATGATCACCGAGGAAACAATCGATTTTCGGATTGGATTATTTCAAAAGCAATTCCACCGTTTTTTAAATATGTCTCCAGAGCATTGTACCGTTGTGAATAATGCGTCTTGGTTTCGTGGAATGGGATACCTTTCAATTTTACGTGAAATTGGGGCTGATTTTACAGTGAATCGCATGCTCGCAGCTGAGTGCTTTAAGCAAAGATACGAAAAAGGTCTAAGCTTTTTAGAATTCAATTACATGATTTTGCAATCGTATGACTTTTTGCACCTTAATCGCACGTTAGGCGTCACCGTACAGATGGGTGGCGATGATCAGTGGAGTAATATGATTGGCGGGATGGACCTTATTCGCAGGAAGGAGCGTCAGCAGGCATTTATTGTGACGAATCCACTTCTGACTACGACTGCCGGCGCCAAAATGGGAAAAACCGAGAAAGGCGCTGTTTGGTTGAATCCAGACATGACGAGTCCATTCGAATTGTTCCAGTATTTTAGAAATGTTGATGATGATATGGTCGAGAAGTGTCTATTCTATTTTACGGATCTTCCTGTCGAAGATGTTCGTCATTTGGGTGGATTGCAGGGTGCTGCGATTAATGAGGCAAAAGTGGTCTTGGCATTTGAGTTGACAAAGCTGATACATGGAGACGAAGAGGCCGAGAGATCTAAGACCAGAGCGGCTAATCTATTCTCTCAATCTCAAAGCGGTGGCGATGATGCTCCGGAAGTCTTCATTGATCGAAATAATTTTGCTAATGAAATGTCGATTCTAGATGTTTTAGTCTTGGCAAAAATTTGTGACAGCAAAGGCGAAGCAAGGCGACTGGTTGACCAAGGGGGCATCGCTGTTGCAGAGACAAAAGTCTCAGACCCTAAATTCATGGTTGCAAAATCAATTTTTGAAGATGGGTCCAGTTTAGTTGTTAAAAAAGGCAAAAAGAATTTTTATAAATTGAAGTTAAAGTAAAGTTTTAGGGCTGTCAAAGTCGTGTGCTGCAGCCTTTTTTTTTCATGCCCAAGAGCTTTCCATTAAAACGTCTATCTCAATGCAGATGGACATATGTCTAACATGAAGCCAATGTTAAAAGTCACAGCCTTCAATGTTGGACAGTTTATTTAAAACTTTCATCTTCTTAAAAATTTCTTTTCCATGGCTCTGTTCAGACACAGAGAAATTGATAGAGAAATCTAGGGTGTCTTTTTTGTTAATTTTTGCTCTGATATTGACAATAAACCTGTCCCCTTCATTGTTTTGCAGTGTTCCTTTGATTTGAAAGGTACAGTTTTTGGAAGCAGATGTGAGGCTATCCATCAGCTCTATGGCGATTTTTTGAGCCTTTACGGAAGATTCTTGATTGTCTATGGGGTTGGTTTGGCTGTCACAACTGTCCATTGTAACTCCGCAAACCTCAAGAGAATTAGATTCTATAGTTTTCTTGAGCCAATTTTTGTTGGTACTTGTGAAAAATCCAGTGTGAAAACTTTTCTCAATACTTGCTCGATTTGCAACTGCAAAGATGTTGTCGTCTGCGTTTAGAATTGGTCCACCGGAATCACCTTTGGTCAGACTTACGCCTTTTGACGCCAAGGTCACGACAGAGCCAGCCTTATCAATAGTCTCGACAACATTTTCTCCAACGCACCGACCGAACGTGTTTTTGGGGCCCAAAAATTCTGTGCAGGAACCGTATCCGATCAAAGTAACTGGGTCACCAGCCTTTGGTTTATCAAATGACATGGTCGCGAATTCACTTAAGACTTGTTGGTTAAATTTAATTAACGCTAAGTCATGTGAATCTTCAACCCCTACAAATGGGACAGGTGGATATTGAAAAATTTTCTCACTTTGCAAATTTCCATGCTCTGGTAGCAAAACAAAATCAATTCCATCGACGCAGTGAGCAGCTGTAATGGCTACTTTAGGTCCAATGAACGTTGCAGTGCAATGTCCTTCTGGTTGCGTTTCTTTCCCGATTAAAACATACCTGTGCCATGGATGATGAAGGTATTAAGTGTTGGGGATCTAACAGCGAAGGACAGCTAGATGTGCCGGAGTCTCTCGGCCCCGAACATTGAATGATGAAAGATAACTCATTTGGCCAGTTACAAGTTCCACAGGAACTGCGATTTGGTAGTTAAGAATTTTGGAATCAAGAATATTTTTGGGTCTGTTGTTTCTAAATATTCAAAACACTTAAATGGTTCCTATTTCTTGGGAAAAATTTATTAAGAAATCTGCAAGGTGACGTATCGGTACCTGATCTGCAAGGACGAAGTCACCTTCCATATGAACTAAAATGGAGCGTGGCACTTGACTCTTAAATATTCTTTTGACTTCCCTTAGCTTTGATATGTTTTTTGTGGGCTGGGAACTAATTTTGGATTCCAAAAACAAAAATTGACCGGATTTGCATTCGATTAGGAAATCAATTTCCTCACCGTCTCGCGAACGCCAATGATAGATATTCCATCCAAGCTGAAGATTTAGGTTTAATTTGTAAATTTCACTAAATACTAGATTTTCAAAAAGGGCCCCTTGTTGAGGGGAGGTTAGGATCGGAGAACTAGATGTCCATCCTTGTAAGCGGCAAGCGAGTCCAGTATCTATAAAAAACAACTTAGGAGACTTTACTAATCGCGTTGTTAGATTGGAAGAATATGGTGGAACAAGTCTAATTGTATTCATCTGCTCAAGAATGGAAACCCACTCAATAGATGTCTTTGTATCGATGCCACACTCTTGACCAATAGAGCTAAAGGATATCTGTTGACCAACGCGACCTGCAAGCATTTGTACGAATTTTCGAAATTCTTTCTGTCGCCTAATTCCAGCAGAAAGAACAATATCGCGATCTATATAGGAGCTAATATAGTCATCAAGATACTTGTTTGGTTCACGAATATTGTCGGGATTGTTGTAGAGTTCTGGCCACCCCCCTGTATAGAGGATTTGCTGAATAGGAACATTCCGAAAGTTTAATATTTCCTCGACACTTAAAGTATTCATATCAAAGAAAGAAGCTCTCCCTGCAAGACTCTCTTTTACAGTGCGATCGAGCAAAATTTGATTTGATCCAGTTATTCGGAGGATCGTTTTGGGCTTTGTTGGTCGACTGCGCTTATACAGATCTGCTCTCCGCTTTAACGCTGGAAACAATTTTGGCGCATATTGAGCTTCGTCTATAAAGAGATTTTCACCATCAAACTGCTTTAGGAGAAGTTCTGGATCTCGTTCTGCAAGGGAGCGGATGTTTCCATCATCTAAGGAAATCTCACGGAAACTTGGGCTCACATGGAGCACTAAACTGGTTTTTCCACATTGACGAGGCCCCCGAAAAACCTGAATGGGGTCGGTATTCGCCTCGATTAAATCTTGTATTCTTCTTTTAATCCACATATTTGGCAATTATGGATTAATATTCCATAATTGTCAATATTACATTTATAATGTCTTAGAGTTTGTACGCAGTATCATCCCTTTTTCAGCAGAATCTAGTTAGCCGCGGCCAGTTATCAGTATACTAACTCTTGTTTTGTTTGGCAGGGAATGAAGCAATTTAAGACTGGTAGGGAGTCATTGACTCTAATCATCTGCACTATCTTTTCCATTGAGATGAGGAGTCATCACTGGCTCAGGCGGCAAGGTCCATTTTCCAGGGCGTTTTTTAATTCCAGGAATTGAGTGCCCCAAAATGGTTCGCACCGCAACGGAAGCGCAGGTCATTCCAAAACAACTTGTGACAAACGCCGCCGTTCCCATCACTACAGTTCGCTTACTTGGTCGAGGTGGATCGAGATCAGCGACATCTTGAGGAGTGATATCTTCCACATCGTCTGGATAGTTTGGATCCACTGGAAATGTAATGGGTTCTTCGCTAATCACGCAAGGGACGTAAAAAAGTCCTTTGCGAGGAAACATATGTCTTTTTCGAAGATACACTCTCACCATTCTTGCAAGCGTATCGTCGATCGTTTGCGATAGGTCGATCACGCGAATACGAGTTGGATCTAAACGCCCTCCTGCACCTGCACTGGTAACCACTGGAATATTGTTTCGGACACAATATGAGATCAGTGCGGTTTTGTTTCCGAGCTGATCGATGGCATCGATTACGTAGTCGTATTTTATGCTGGTGCCGTCTGCTTCTTGAAAAAGTCTCGCCATATCATAACGACTAACCTGTTCCGCTCTGACTCGAAGGTTGCAATTGCGATTAATGAGTCGCAGTCGCGCAGCAAGACTTTCCGCTTTTGATTGACCTATAGTCGACTCTAATGCAGGCATTTGACGATTGAAGTTATTGATTGAAACTGTATCAAAATCGACAATTGTTAAGGTTCCGACTCCACTGCGAATCAAAGCTTCAGCGCACCAGGAACCAACGCCGCCAAGGCCAACAACCATGACATGAGCACCGCGTAGTTTAAGAATTCCGTCATAGTCAACGAGGCGTGCAAGTCGCTCAAAACGTCGATCGCGACCTGTAGTTATTTCCATAGGAACTCTCCAAAAAAATCAAACCAAAAAATCAAATCCAGCTTTTCGAAGATTCTCTGCATTTTGAGACCAGATTTGTGAACGGCTCACCTGAAACTGATCGGCTAAAAACTGGGCCGTTCTATTTAGATCATCGACCCATGTTTGTCCATCTGGAATCTCGTGCTTCTTGAAAGGTCCATCACTTTCAATACAAAATTCGCTCAAAGAAAACTTTGGTTTATCAGAGCGTGCGGCCTTACACTTTAGGTACCTAGGGCCAATTCCAAACAAAAGACCCTTTTTTTGGTAGTCCTGTGTGTGATCCTCGGGCCCGGTCCAACCATGTACGATCCCCCTAAGGGCATTGTAAGGTTCCAAGGCTTTTATCATTTGCGAATGGGCCTTGACCTTATGCAGCACAATTGGCTTTTTTGAGCTCATGGCCAATTGCATTTGTAGGGTCAGCCACTTGATTTGCTTTGTTTCATCCTCGATAGATTGACCCTTTTCATAGAAATCTAGACCACATTCACCAAGTGCGGCGACCTTAGAGAGATCTAGCTTTAACTTTGAAAACATATCACTTAACGTGTCATCATCGTTCTTTGCAACGGTCCATGGATGAATTCCAAAATTACAAAATATAAAATTTGGGTAGGACTGCTGAAGATGTTTTTGCCTTTGCCACTCAGCAGGCTCAACTCCACCAATCATAGCACCACGCAACCCTGCTTTGATGGCTGCTTGTATGATCGCATCGATGTTCACCGATTCGGGAGAATCATTGATGTGGCAGTGGGCATCAAAAATCATAGATTGTTTTCCAAAGATTGAAATCTTATCGAGATTTTTTTGTGTATGTCCACGCCCACCATATCAGCAAAAACTGGACCGGTAATCTGACCCATAACCCTATTTCTGGAATCTCCGAGAACTGAGAAGCATTTAGTGCCATATTTAGGTTTGCTGGAAAAACAGCAATCAAGAGTAAAATGAGTCCAAAGGCAGCTAAGCGTGAATACTTTGGAATGAGAAGTCCAAGTCCCAATAGAATTTCGAACACGCCGCTGATGTAAATCATTTCCAAGTGCATGGGGATGTATTCGGGCATCATTTTGAGATAAAAATTGGGGTCTATGAAATGATTGACTCCCCCTAAAATAAATAGGAGTGCAAACAACAGTTTTCCAACAATTCTGAAAAGCTTAGCAATCATTGTGACCTCAGATAAGTTAAAAAGTAGGCGAAATCATTTGTATTTTATAACACTAAAATTTTAAGAGCTCCCATTAGACTTTATTTCGTTCATTTATTCATTTGTTAAAATATGAGTCTTGCTGATTAAAAAAAGATCAAATTCGGTGGGGTTTCGTTGTTTGATGCCAATTTTTTGGGTCTAGCTGCATTAAAATTGACGCCAACGACGGCAAAAAGATGCTAAAACATAGTCCATTCTTCATTAACCATTTTCTTGAACGAGTTTCAGTATTTCTATTCACTTTAGATGCTGAATGACTCAGAGGCGACAGCGATGACAGATCAATCACACACTCATTTTATAACTCAATGGACTGATACCTTTTCCGAGCAGATTCATAGTCGATTGGATAAACGAAATCGCATGGCAGAGGCGAAGTCATTAGCATATAAAACCGGACTGAAGCCAAACGTTAAGTCTGTGGATTTGTCAAAGCGCTATGAGTTAAAGTCAAAAGAAGAGTTGGCGGCAATTACGACTGACTATCAGTTTGCTGGTCGTGCCATGTTGGTTCGAGACTTTGGAAAAGCCGCGTTTGTCATGGTCGACGACGGCTATGGACGGATGCAGATTTATCTTTCCAAAAATGATGTTTCCGAGTCTGATTTTGCTGAATATAAAGCCCTCGACTACGGCGATTTTGTTTGGATGCGCGGATTTATCTTTCGCACTGGTAAGGGCGAGCTAGCGCTGCATGCTAAAGAATTTAAACTTGTAACTAAGTCGATTCGTCCTTTGCCTGAAAAGTTCCATGGATTGACCGATCCTGAGCTTTGCTACCGCATGCGCTACGTAGACACAACGATGAACCCAGAGAGTCGAGATACACTTCGTAAGCGCTCCCAGATTGTTCACTTTATTAGAGAATTTTTCTATGATCGAGACTACTTGGAAGTTGAAACACCGATGATGCACTCCGTTGCTGGTGGTGCTACGGCAAAACCATTTAAGACTCATCACAATGCACTCGATATGGAGCTCTTTATGAGGATTGCTCCCGAGTTACATTTAAAGCGCCTATTAGTTGGTGGCTTCCCGCGTGTGTTTGAAATGAATCGGTGCTTTCGTAACGAAGGTTTGTCCATTAAACATAATCCTGAGTTTACTTCGATTGAGTTTTACGAGGCCTGGGCAACTTACGAAGATCATATGAACCTCACCGAAGAGCTATTGAACGGTTTAGTGATGAAGCTTTACGGCAAAGAGTCAGTGGTGTTTCAGGAGCGTGAACTCAGTTTTGCAAGACCATTTCAGCGCATGACGATGCGCCAAGCTGTTGTGACTCACGCCAAGATTTCCGTAGAAGATACAAGAAACCCATCTGTCATGATCGATCTGTTAAAGAAAAAAGGACATGATCCAGCAAAATTGAAAGCGCTATCCGCTGATCGCCTCATGGTGATGTGCTTTGAAGAGTTCGCAGAAAATCAGTTGATTCAACCAACGTTTATTACAGAATTTCCAACTGAGATTTCACCTCTAGCACGTCGGAATGATTCAAACCCTGACGTTGTTGACAGGTTTGAGCTCATGATCAATGGCTGGGAGGTAGCAAACGCATTTAACGAGCTTAATAATCCAACGGATCAATTGGAGCGATTTGCCGATCAGGCAAAAGCAAAAGCCGCAGGAGATGATGAGGCTTGTGATGTTGATTATGATTTCGTACGTGCTCTTGAGTACGGTATGCCACCAGCTGCTGGACAAGGAATCGGTATTGATCGATTATGCATGCTTTTGACAAATAGTCCTTCAATTCGCGATGTAATTTTGTTTCCTCAACTTAAAAAGGAAACTTTTTTTGAAGAGCACTGAAGAGAAAGAATGACTGAAATCCTAAACGTCAAAAATTTATCTTTTTCTTTTGGTCAACGCCCGCTGTTTGCCGATGTGTCATTTTCACTTCAATCGGGTCGATTGATTCGTTTGACTGGTGAAAATGGTACGGGTAAGTCGACAATGATGTTGCTGCTTGCCGGTCTTCGAAATGGATATTCTGGAACTATTGAATTCAATTTTTTAGATAATTTAGACAATCGGCAAATGACCAGTTGGATGCCCGCAGACGCCAACGCATTGGATCCCAATCTCAGCGCCATGGACAACTTACGCTTTTGGCAAAATTTACGTGGACTGAATACTGACGACGGAGAATTGCGCCGAGTGCTTGCAAATTGGGGGCTTGAAGGGCTCTATAAAATTGAGAATCTCCCGGTAGATCTTTTTTCGACAGGTATGAAGCGGCGTCTTAGTATTGCACGACTTGAGTTGTCACAAACAAAACTTTGGCTCTTAGATGAACCTCTTTTTGGTCTTGATGATATAGCTTGTCGTCAGTTTCGAGATTTTTTAGGTGCCCATATTCAATCTGGTGGTTCGGCCGTTGTCATAACGCACGATGATCGGCTGGTATCGAATTTGAATCATGACGTTTTGCATTTAGGTCGCAAGGGAGAGAAACACTAGTGTCAAATCTCACCCAGTATTTTCAATTGATGCGGCATTTTTTCCGGCAAGAGTTTTCGGCTTTGGAACGAATGATTTCTCCTATACTTTTTGCCCTTGTGGTCTTGCTTGTGTTTACATTTACGATTCCCGAAGTTGATGATGCTTGGAAATTGAAAATGGTTGTGGCTCAGGTTGTTATTAGTTCATTTTTTGCATTGCAAGTATCTCTTTCTAGGTCTTTTGAAATCGAATCACAAGACCGTTTCTTTGAGATGATTCGTGTCTATCCAACTCGAACCACCACTTTTGTATTGGCAAAATTGTCGATGGTATTTTTCATGGCGACTGCGACGTTTGTCTCAACGGTTGTTCTCACAAGTCTGCTAAACAGCTTAGACCTTTTGGTCTGGATGCGTTTACCTGTAATGTTGGAAATGGTGTTTGTGATTGGAGGTTTGGCTTCACTCGGGACACTTCTTTCAGCCATTACGCTCAAAGCAAAAGCAAGACAGGTTTTGTTTCCACTTCTATTTTTTCCACTAAGTGCTCCTGCGCTCATTGGAGCATCAGAGGCATTGATTGACTCTTTGTCCAATTCTAACTGGACTGACAATTCACGAGGTTGGATTGTGTTGTCGGGAGCGTTCTTTGTCATTCTCCTGACTTGCGCATTACTATTGGGCGGCGAGTCCTTGGAAGCAGAATGAATTATTTTTATCATTGGTAAATGATTTGGGATTTTCACATTGAAGATAGATTCTCTCGGTATCAAAACAGATTTAATTTTTGCATACTTCAGTGGAATAGTTACTGAAAGAGATGATTACTGGGTCGTTAAGACCCCTTCGAATCCAGGTTATCACTGGGGTAATTTTTTGATTTTTAAGAACCCTCCTCAACATGGGGATTGCGACCGCTGGCCGCAAATATTTAGGCAAGAATTCTCTGATATCGAAGGTATCAATCACGTCGCATTTACCTGGGATGCTCCGGTCCCAGGACAGTGTATAGACTCTTTTGAAGCAAGAGGTTTTGAACTAGAAACAAATAAAATTTTGACGGCTACCATGGTTCAAAAACCAATGAAGTTTAATCTTGAGGTTGAAGTCAAAACTATACAATCCAACGATGAGTGGGAATCCGTCATCCTCGAACAGTTAACCATGAATGACAACTATGAGCCTGCAGGATTCGAAACGTTTAAACGTGCCCAAGCAGCAAACTATCGCAAAATGTCTGAAGCAGGACTTGGAAATTGGTTTGGAGCTTATCTCGATGGGCGCTTGGTTGCGGATCTTGGAGTATTTTATAAAGATGATATTGCAAGATTTCAAAATGTTGTGACTCACCCTGATTTTAGACGGCGAGGTATATGCGGTAGATTGGTGTTTGAGGCAGCATCCTACGCATTGGTTCGATTTGGAGTGAAGAATTTAGTGATGGTTGCGGATGAAGATTATCATGCAGCAGCAATATATGAGTCTGTTGGCTTTGAAAGCTTTCAAACTCAATATTCGCTAGCGTGGTCCCCTCGAATTGAAGGTCAGGCCTAGAATCGCTGAAATCCGAATTTAAAGTTGCTATTGGAGAAGGTTAAAGGACATTCCCTTTTAGCGCGCAGACCCATTCAATTGGTGTCTTTTTTTGCTAATTGCTTGATAGACGACCTTTCGGATGCGGTTGACGACTCCAAGTGGTTTATGTTCAGCAATTCCATTCCAGGGTGAATATGATCTGTTTTCGCACTGGAGATTTTGATCGTCTGAGTTAAATTGCTGCGGTGGTATTGTTATTCTTGCAACGGAATGAAACTGACCATTCCACAAAATCGTAGGATCTTCCAAATCTTTTTCATCTTCCGGTTTACCGGTGGAAGGATTTGTGGACCGCAATTGGATCGCAAAATCATAGCATACAGAATTTTTTCCATCAGGTTTCAAAGTATTGATCATTTCGTTTCTGAGATAGTTGAAATCTTTGGTTAGCAATTTTGGAACTTCAAAAAATTTCGGTCGAACAATCGGTAAAGCAACGCCTGTTTTGCAATTTACTGGGAAGCTAGAAAACTTTACCGCTTTAGCACCAGAAGATTTTGTGCCTATTTGGTAAGGAACCTCGGACCAATATTGTTCAAACAATGGATTAAGAATATGAATAGATGTTATCTCAGCAATGACTTTGGTTTCGCGTGGATTGCCAATCAATATTTTAGCTAGTCGAGCTTTAGCTTCAACAGTATCCTCAGCAATGCCTTTTACAATGGGAACATAGTGCTCGGGATCATTCACAAAAAACAAAGGGTGATTGATCATAACAAAATCTTGGGTATCAGTCGCACCGTCGTCACCGTTTGTCAATCTTGCCCCAGATACTCCATGTACCTTTACGGCCATACCCCGACCATCACCTCGCGCGTCGTGTCTGTTTGGATTGCCATTGCCATTTGAAAAGCGAATGGTGGCGTCGAATTCTTGATCAGGATTCGAAAACACTCCCTTTTGCAAAATAGACGTCAATTGAGGTTCGACTTTCAAAATTTTGAACTTAGCATCCACACACCCATGGGCTTTTGGGTGAGCGTCGCGCCGCGCGATGGGGCCTGGAGGATGAAGTGAATTATTTTTGTCCTCAATTTTAATACTTGCGGAAATTGCTGCTAAAATTTGGTCGGTTGCAGCGGCTTCATTGTTATGCAAAGACTCACCGATTTCACTGTCAATCTCAATGTCACTCGTTTTAATTTCTTTAACGTTCGCAGATTGTTGGTTGGCGGCTCTTGGTTTACATCCAATGATACAAAACAGTGACAAAATTAGACTAGATTTATGAATCAAAATAAACCTCGCATTCTATTACAAATTTATGACCGAATGACTCGCTCAAAATATTTAGATGGATAACACTTCTGGGCATCAATTTGCAGGAATGGCATGGATACGAGGGTCTCAAATCTTTTAAAAGAGTGGACAAGCTGGTTTGAGACGGCTGTGTTTCCTTTGTGGATTAAAATGGGGGTAAACTCCATTGGCGGCTTCGCCGAGGCTTTAACTATGAAGGGGCAACCGGTTTTGCAACCTCGTCGTGCCATGGTGCAGTGTAGGCAAATCTATAGCTATCGGCTTGCATTGGATTATAGTTTTTGCTCTAGATCTGAAGCCATTTCAGCCATCGAATTCGGATTGGATTTTCTGATTAAGAATTATTCTCTCCCGTCCGGTGGATTTATTCACTCTGTTAATGTCAATGGAAGCCAAGCCAACACTAAAGCAGACTTGTATACTCAGGCCTTTGTATTATTTGGATTGGCTCACGCTTATGAATTGTTTCCTGCTCGACGCTTTGCGATAAAAAATATCGCAAAGTCACTTATGTTTTACCTAAGACATGAACGTCGATTGCAAAGTGGAGGTTATTCGGAAATTGGCGATATTGGAACGCTTTATCAGTCAAATCCTCATATGCATCTTCTTGAAGCGGCCATATCTTGGATCAAAATCGATTCAGACCCTGAATGGCGAGACCTTGCCGACGAGCTAGTAAAGCTTTGCCTAGAAAAATTTATTCAGCCCAATGGTCTTTTGTGTGAGCATTTCGACTTGAATTGGAATCCAAAGCTTCATAATGGAAAGTTTATTTTTGAACCGGGCCATCATTTTGAGTGGGCATGGCTTTTGGGGCAATATGGGTCAGTAACCGGTACTGATTTTTCGCGATATCAAGTGAATTTATTGAATACAGCGGAGTCTTTCGTCAAAGATAGATTCGTGATCGATGAGGTCTGGAGCGATCTGACTATAAAGTCATCTACATCACGATTTTGGACTCAGTGCGAACGCATTAAAGCGACCTCTCAAGCAGATATGGTAAATGAAGCCTGTGAAGGTGTGGAGAGTCTATTCACATATTTTAAAACTCCACTTGGCGGACTTTGGAATGATACACGAACCCAAGATGGTGGCTTTAGTGATCAACCAGCGAAGGCGAGTTCTTTGTATCATATCATTGGAGCATACTCAGAGTTCTTGAGTCTTGCAAAAAGGATGTAGTGTCATCAAAATGATGACACTGCGGTTATTGCACTAATACTACTGTTTACACCTGCAAATATAGGATCCCCAGTGGACTGCTCCGCCGCTATAGATGCGACCAAAGGTCATATCATAGTGAGGTCTGTCCGGTGCATATTTTTGAGTAACAACTCCGCCCTTTCCATAGTGTGCATATCTGGAAACGCATGATGCAGCATATGCAGCGGCAAAGCCTGGAGGGTCATTTGGAGAGGATTTTTTCCAATGGTCCATATCGATATTGAGATTGGATGGATTTACATTGCTACACTGATAATCAGGGCCTGTATACAAAGCTTTAAATAATGGCGCACATTGTGCGCACGTTAATACGACAGGATCCGAGCCACCACGAGAAGAGCAGAAATTATCACATGAAGTTGGAACGTTTTGTAAGCCCATATCGATTGGAATTTTTGTATGTTGTCCAATCGCATAGAAGCAGCCCAAGGAGGTCGATAGACCACCACAACTTTTAGATTCTGGCGTCACAGCTTTTCCATCACCTTCGTCTGTGTCAATTATGGGAATCTCTTCTCCTTTAGAATCGGGAATTTCTGATCCTAACTCGGGTGTAGTCTCATCATCTTTACTAGCGTCAGATCCGCCTGTCTTTTCGATTCGATTCACAGTTTTTTTTGCGCCATTAAAGTTGGTCTTTGAGCAGGAATGGGCAAGAATCATCAATGATGACCCGATTAATAGATTCAATATACTTTTTGAGATGATGTGCATGTCTTGTCCCCCTTCAAATAACATCGGCAAAAGTAGACACTAGTTTAAGAAAATCCCCAAAAATCAATCGTTTTGGGTGCTTGCATAGGAATTTGCATGTAACACCTGGAAATATACCCAGTGAACATTAAAGAAATCGATAATTTCAGTGTTGTCTATCAATCTTCAAATATTGCTTTGTGTTTTCTCCATTCGAAAAAGTCTGGCAATGCATGAATCAAAATCTGGAACCGATTGGAACTTGGATGATCATGTTCTCAATAGGAAGTTCGTGGCAATGTGTAGACCGGGTTAGATAAGCAATGTAGACTGCGACTGGAAAATACGATTTTAGTGCTTCAGTGAGTTTTGAAATAGAGGTGAGCGTATCTATAGTGTCATTTTTGTTGTTTTAATTCTTGGAATTGCCAATGTAGCAAGTGCCCAGACGAGTGAGAAGGATTTGGCAGAAGATCTTTCTCAAAGCCGAGATAAGATGACGACTTTGGAAGGACAAGAAAATTTAGCACTTCTGCGATATCGGCCTGTATATTTTCTTTATGGAAATCCAGACACTAAAGCTCAGATAAGTTTTAAGTTTTTGCTGATTAGAACAGTGCCTCTCTACATAGGCTATTCCCAGTTAGTTTTCTGGCGCTTGAATGCCAAATCCCGACCTTTTGAAGATGCAACTTATCATCCAGAGCTATTTTATAGGTGGAATTTTCCAAAGTCTCGAGTAACCACTGTGGACTTTGGTCCCTGGTCTCATTTGTCAAATGGCAAAACGGAAGAGGCTTCTAGATCAGTCGATGAAACGTTTGTGAGGGTCAATTCACGTTGGGACTTTTCGTCGTTAACCTTATTGTTGTCTGGCACAGGTTCAATAAATTACAATGAGGATGAAACAAATAGGGATTTATATCTTTATCGAGGGCCTTTTGAAATCCAAGGGTCAGTCATCAATTTTTTTGATTTGCAGCAATTCATTGACAAAAGTGAGTTCAACGTTCGGATGTTTCCTGGGGGAAGGTATGGGGAGCGCTGGCAACACGGAGGATACGAAATCGGATTTAACTTTAGGTTTGGTGCCTATGATGTTTTTCCGACGTTCTACCTACAATATTATCAGGGATTCGCTGAGTCGATGATCAATTATAATCAGTTTG
Source organism: Pseudomonadota bacterium (assembly GCA_026390495.1). Lineage (GTDB taxonomy): Bacteria > Bdellovibrionota_B > Oligoflexia > Oligoflexales > RGVZ01 > CAMDKS01. Next base: position 14,842 of record JAPLFV010000314.1, read on the forward strand.
TTCGGCAATTTCGTGCTGGTATCAGCTTCTAAAGGTCACCTGCTCACTGTTAAATTCTTCCCAAGAGCATGAGAACCAAGATAATAATGAGCACTGTGCCTAGCCCACCACTTGGATAGTAACCCCAGTTGCGACTGTGAGGCCAGGTTGGAAAGACACCAATCAACATGATGAAGAGAATAATGAGAACAACAGTAGACATAGACATTTGTAGGGACCTCGTAAATTTGTTTAAAAGAAAAACAAGGGATCTTTCCCTGAATTCAATTCGACAGAAAGACCCCAAGCATCTATTTGTCCGATGGAGCTTGCTTCCATTTGCTAACTATTTCGTCGACTTCTTTTGCTAGTTGATCCTTTTTATAGCCATAGCGTTCTTGAATAATTCCAGCTAAGCGATCCATTTTCCCTCCAACCTGATCCCAGTCGCTGTCTGTGATCTTAGCCCATTTGATTCGAGCGGCTGCTTTAAATTGTACCCAGTTGCCTTCAACTACATCCCAATTCATTTTTACGTACTCCTGTTAATAATTGTTAGACGTCATCTTTGCTTAATGCCGACGATCAGCTGATTTAAATATTTCCAGCCCGATTGTGACCTTCGTTTGGTATCGCGCTTGGTTGCATAATGTTGCCGTCCTTTGGTTTGACTGTTACTGAAGATATTTCGCGAATCTGCGGAATTCAATGCAAGTAGCACGCCAAGAGCGTAGATTATATTCATGGTTACGAGTCAGCCTGAGGCCTTTGGCTGCCAGAATGATGTTATCGATGGGAAATTTGTATTTTTAAAGCAAGGAAACGATTGGGACATAGAATCAAGTATCTTCAACTCTATAGCTTTGGGAAGAAATCGGCAGGGATTGTTCGAGTTCAATGTATCAAATTTGCGAAAACTGTCACATTTTTGAGACTAAATGTAGTCGGGCCTTGATCATTGTTCCGTGCATTAATTTATTGCTTCTTGTGCGGTTCCTAAAAAAAAGCTCCTCAAATTTTAGAAACGTAACATCAATTTGTCAGTGAAAAAAGCTGGACATTGATGGCATATATATTTTTGGTATCACTTGACTTGGAAAAAGTTGAGTCAAACGTCCGAACAAAATCTGCGATCATCGCCTTGGCCTTTGTTAGATCCTCAGGATTTACTGGTAAAACAAGCGACTGAAACTCGCGGTTGGAAACATTTTGAGTAGATAATGCTTCAGAGGCTTTTTTTAAAATGGATTTGTGATAGTTTTGGATTTCCACTGAGGGCACCTTTGAGTCAATGGCGATATCTTTGTGAACCTGAGTCCATTGTCTCCCAGACTTCTTTAATAGACCTGCCATCTTCAATCTTCTTAAGCAACCATCAATAATTTGGTCGCTTGTCTCAAAAGCCTTTGCAATCTCGGATGTGGTTGATGATTTTTGATTAGTTTTGACGTACTCCAAGATTCCTAGGTGAAGCCAATCTGAGATTGACCTAATAGTTTCGCTACGCAGCTGGGAGTAGGTAATTGCATTCTTGGTTTTCTTTAAATTTGTTTGTATGCACTTTTTTGTCTGAATACTTCTAGCAGCTCCATAGGCCGCGCTCAGCTCCAGCATGTCGCTATCGCCCTTGTTCAAATTGAGTCGCTCCGACACCTGTTGGGCAAGGCGAGCTGAAAAGGAATGCTTGCCGCGAAGGACTTCACTAAGATGTCCGATCGAGATTCCCACCTCGCGCGAAAAATCTCGCATGGAGTATTTTGGATTGTCTAAACGTCGTTTGGAAAACTCGTTTTGAAGTAGACTGGAAATTTGCTTTCTATGATCTATCATGGGCTACCTGAGGCAAAATGAGAAGTCTTTGGCTTTCTCAAAACACACCTTTTCAATTTTTTGCTTTTCGGGATGACCCTTAAACGTTTTGATTGCCCAGACGGAATTGTGCTCACCAGATGTTAGGCATTCTTCCATCCGCCCACTTGGAGTGCTAGATATGATCATCGCTGAATCTCTAGAGGCGGAGTCAAAGATGTATTGGTGAAGTCTTGACGACATGACTGAAGAGAGGTTTTGTTGTAGTTCTGAAATTGTTGCGTGGTGATACCCAAGACCCCATGCTGCCTCACAATCTGTAATTGTTCTATATCCCTTCTCATCCAATGCCCAGGTGAGTTGACTTGAAGGGTCGGTCCAAGATTCGCCTGGAGAATAAATTAAATGATAATCTTTGATTTTGTCTGCAACCATTTGAGGGGAATCCAATTCAAGACGCGTCGAAGAGATATATTGTACAAAACCTCTAGTTTTATCTGAGTTGTATGCTCCCAATGCAATGGCAAGGCGATAGACAATTTCGTGTAGCTCGAGCATCGCGCGATTTGAGTTGTTCAGAGCTGGGAAAAGGTCTTCATTAATGATGTAAGAGATATTCCGACCGAAGTAAGCTCCGTATTGCACGGCCAGCTGGCGACTTACGCAGTTTATCGGAAGTGTGGGTGTTGACGCATCAGAAACATTAGGCAAAGGATCATTTGCGAATTGGTAAACCGACTCATAGTGAATTGCATATTCAAGCAACCGCGCCGCAATAAAGGGATTTTTTGATTTTAAACGATCAATGACTATACGTACTTTTGCTGAAGGGCTCAATGATTCAGGTCCCAAATTTGGACGATCAATATCGGGCAGAGATTTAGCCTCGAAGTAATCGAGAACCTCGGCTGACTCAATACTGCCTTCGTTTTGATTCTTATAACAAACAACTGAATCAGCACCGTTGCCAACCAATGTTCCTGCATTGGCTGAATTGAAACTTGCAGATACAAATAAGTATATTGCGATAGAGCGCATTTAAATCTCCATGAATGACGGATGTTGACCTTTTTAAAAAGGTTAGCGTCATCCACTCATCGAGGCAACTTAATTCGAACGTGATGTTCGAACTAGCTTCGAACAATTAATGGCATATATACGGCGTTTGGTATTGGAATTTGGACTTTGAATATTGAGAGGATTTTTCTCTATCTTGATAGTAGGCCCAATATTATTGAAACTTATGGAGTGTTTTATCAACATCTAAAGCTTGGTAACGAAGCGAAGTAGCAACATGATCAAATGCAGGATGGACTGAGAAATCTCGAGAAAGGATTGATTTATCCCGAGGCTTCATAGTGAATGTTATGACTTGCTTGCTTTTTTAAAATTGCAAATCTTGGCAGCCGATTAGATGAATTTGTATCATTTATTCGGCTTCTCCCGGTCGCAAACAATATTTCTATCTGGCTGTTTGTGCTAGAAGACATACTGAACCAACAGGATCTTCTTTGTTAGGACCATTGAGACAAATCTGATTAATGCTAATCACCGTAAAATATCTCATTCCAGTCTCTCCGTTGTTCGAAGGCTTGGTATTCTTAAGAGTTAACGCAATGATGTTTGGTTGAAGGATATCCCAAGTAGCAGAATCGGTACTCCCTGTCAGTGAAACTGTTGCAAGCTTGGTGCCGGTACTGTCTGGACCTAAAAATCCTACCTGCATGGGTGTATTTGAAGAAACGTTTGAAAAATTTCTCCCAAAAAGAAAACTTGGATTGACGATAGTAACATTGACCTGATTTGGTGCATTGGGAGTCGTGGGAGGCGGTGCAGCCGGCCCTGACTTACCTTGAGCTGTCACAAAAATCCTTTGAGGGACAGGTGGGGCAGTTAAGGTACTTGAGCAAGCACGCATAATGCCGTTTTTTAACTTTTTTCGATTTTCAGATGCGCCGATATTTAAATCATAATTTTCGTCTAGATTTACGAAGCTCTTCCAAACCTCAGGCTCGGCAGTCCCACAGTCTTTTGCCTGATTGTGTACGTTATAAATATTATGGTTCATGTAATTGACGACAGATGCAGTTTCGGTGACAGTTCGATTGCCAATAATCGGCATTGACCCCGACCATCCGAAATTCCTTACGACCACTCCGTTTCGCGCTGCTGCTGAGTCAGGCAGATACTTTCCTAAAGGATAGCCAGTGACTCCGGGAGGGCTAGGATACCTAGTGGCCACATTGATGTCTTGATTCTGAATTTTGCCTTCCTTAATCATCTGACTCGTTCCATGGCAACTCAAGCAATCTGTGCCAAAGAAGTGCGTTGACTCCGGATTGTCAAAATTCATTAAGGCGCTGATGTTGCCAAGTCCAAAATTGAGCCTTTTGTTGATCATGAGATCCATGACGTTATTTTGCTCGGGTACCGGTCGGATAAACCAGTTGGACCTATCGCCACTGGACGTTACAGTGAAAAATCGTGTTGGGCTCTTTGGTGATGTTGGCATAGGAACCGCCGTGAAGTTTTGAGAGGCATCAGTTCCCCCCGCAAACATCAAATCAATTTTTTCTCCGGAACTATTTCTGAATGATCTCATGACTGCAATGTTCGCAGGCGTAAGGTTGGTTCCATTGGATCCCGCTTGAATATATTTCTTTAGGAACGAAACGACAGCTGTCGCAAATCCTCCGTAGTTTCCCCCACTCATACCTTTAGCTTCTTTGAAAAGTCCTGGATGTTCTTGAAGTGGCAATTCAGTCGTGGGCTCAGGCGATACCGTTTTTAAGATAAGAATGTCTTTGGCAAGCTCCGATCCCATGATCCCGTTGGGAGAAAAAGCCCGAGGATCTCCATTGAGTCGGTACACCAAGTGCACTGAGGATTCATCAATTTGCGTAAAATTTGTAAATGGAACAACTGGTTGTGCGATTAACCTAATCTGCACAACACAAGGCAAAATACCGACTCCAGGAGGTGCCCCGAAAAACGTCCCAATTGTTGTTTTGATGGCGGCATTCGCTGCAGGGCTGCCAGCTCCTGAAGCGGGTGCACGACCTTCATCCATGGCGAGAGTCGGTGCGCAAGGATCAATTCGAAATGCAGTGACGACGAAATCTTCAAACCGAAAACCAGAAGCATCTTTGGGCACGTTTCCATTTGGATCAATCGTCTCAGATAATGTTTTTAATTGATTGTATAGATCTTGGCTAAATATGGGTCCAGCTGATTGTGGATCTCCCTTCCAGGGCTGCCCTAACATAATTCTAGGATATATCTGGCCCTGACTGTCTTTTGTGAACATATATGACAGATCATTCATATCTACGGCTGTTGCATTCCCGTCGACATTTTCAAACTTAAGTTCGTTTGCGGATTTTTTGGGGGATGTTTTGCAAGCCGTTATAACTCCAAACGTCACGATTGAGCCAGCTGTTCCAATGACTGTGAAACGTTGTAGTTTCTTCCCAAGTATTGATTTAAAACATGCCATTGTTCATATCTCCCAATTGGTGATGCAAAAAGTCTATTTCAAGAACCAGCCTTCCATAAGTATAAATTTGCCTTAAACTGGCATCAACACTAGGCAAAATCTTTATAGTCATGGGATGGTCTAACTGACTCGAGCGCTCATTTCACAAAAGTGAGCTCATTTTTAATGGCTTATCTTTTTGTTGTGTTGGCACTTGAACTGTTTCTTTTGATTTACTAAATCCTGCCGACGGCTTAAACTTCCTGAGGCAGGGAGTTGCAGGAAGGGAAAGATTCTATGAAGCAGGGCGGAAATTTGATGCTGAAGTTGAGTATTTTATTCATTGCGATTGCAATTCATTGGCTGCTTGCTTGGTTTTGGGTACCCGTGGATCAGATGCAAGGTGAAGTCTATAAAATAATTTATTTACATGTGCCAAGCGCCTTCGCAGCCTTTTGGTGTGCCGGTGTCTTGTTTGTAGTCAGTATTTTATCGTTAAGAAACAGTCAAGCTTCGCGCTATGTCCAATTGGGCAAGGCTGCTACAGAAGTTGGTTTGATTTTTACGATTTTGACGTTGGCAACGGGATCCATCTGGGGCAAGCCCACATGGGGTACCTGGTGGACTTGGGATGCTCGATTGACGACGACACTTCTTTTGAGTTTGTTGTTCGTTGGATGGCTACTGTTACACAATTCTATGGATTCGGGTCCGTCTAGAAATAGGTCTTGCGCGATTTTAGGCATATTGATTGGGGCAGATGTTCCCATCATTTATAAAAGTGTTACCTTTTGGCGAACCTTGCATCAGCCACAAACGATTTTGCGTCCTGGAGGCGGAACGAGCACAATGGATCCTGATATGTTGATTGTGCTTGTCAGTGGCGTTGTGTTGATGGTTGTTGTCGCTCAGTTTTTGATTCTAGAGCGGAGAAAAAATATCGAGTTAGATGCCGAGTTAACCGAGTTAAGTCTTAACGGAGGGCAATGATGTACGGTGAACCAACGAATCCGATCCCATTTGTTGTAGCATCCTATGCTTTGGGCGCAATCGGTATTTTTGGATATGCACTTTGGGTCTATTTTCATAGAAAAAAATTAACCGAATACTTAAGTGTTTTGAAATCAAATAGGAGATAAATCAATGTCTAACATTAAAAAGTCACGAGCTACGTCGACTAAATGGATGATTGGTATTGCGGTTATCGCCGGAGCCATCGTGGCAGTCGCGATGACGCAGATAAATGCAAATACGGTATATTTTTATACTCCAGAGGAAGTCTCAGCAAAATCTCAGGAACTTTCTTCTAAGGTGATTAAAGTTGGAGGCATGGTCATTGCGGGCAGCGTGGATTGGAAGGCTGAAGATTTGGATCTTTCATTTACTATGACTGACTTGAAAAATCATGAGATTAGAGTCAATCATAAAGGCACTCCTCCAGACATGTTTAAAGAAGGTCAAGGTGTCGTTGTTGAGGGGACGATTTCAGCTGATGGTAAAAGCATGAAGTCTCGCAAGTTATTGGTAAAGCATTCTGAAGAGTATAAGAAGCAAGGAGACCATTCGCAAGGGGTGAGCAAAGAGCTTTTGGAAAAGTCCATGTTTAAGGACCAGATTGAAGAGCAGTCTAGCGGTGGAAAATAATCAGGAAAATATCCTAGATTATTTTAGATCTCTAACTCTAAGATGGTTTGCGGTAAATATCTTTCGAATGGAAATAGAAATTAATGAACTCGCAGGAAAAAAAGAAGAGAAAGCATTTAATTGTTTCAACTGCAATTATTGGCTCTGCTCTGATTTTGATTGGGATTCTCGTAAAGGGATTAACACTAAACCCTTCACATGTGGCGTCAACTTTAATCAATAAACCTGCTCAGGATTTTTCAACTGAAATATTGCAGGGAGCTTCTTGGATCCAACAATCTGATTCTAAGCTCATTAAGTTATCTGATCTTCGCGGCAAACCAATCGTTCTAAATTTTTGGGCTAGCTGGTGTGTGAGCTGTCGTGAAGAGGCGCGTTATTTTGAAGAATTTTGGCAACGCTACAGAGAAAGTGGAGTCTATGTCGTCGGTATTGCAATTCAAGATACTCAAGAAGCTGCGTTAGATTTTGCGAAAACTTATGGTAAAACTTATCCTTTGTCCATGGATGTCTCAGGAAAGGCAAGTTTGGACTATGGAGTGTACGGCGTGCCAGAAACTTTCTTTATTGATCGGTCAGGAGTGATTCGTCATAAAGAAGCCGGGCCAATGTCAGTGGCCTTACTGGAAGAAAAGCTTCAGTTGATTAAGAACTGAATTCTAAAATTTACAGCGTCTTTTGACTATTTTTGCAGAATTCGTCCTGCTTCTTGGCAAACCAAGTCAGCACTTGGCCATCCATCGAGGATATCGTCACTGCAATAGACTTTTTTATCGACCCAGTGACCTTTTGGCATAATAGGTGAACATATAGAAGTACAACCGGGTGGGCGCCATTCTGCAATATTGGAAACTCTTGCTGCACAAAGGGTCTGACGCCCCAAGGCCGATGCTAAATGAAGCGGGCTGCTATCGTTCACAATGATCAAGTTTGCGTCTTGAAATTTTTGTACTAAGTCCTTATTTATGCACCTAACAACATCAATTTCATGGATACCAATCGGCAATCCGTCATGAGGTCCAGCAATGAGTGTGATTTCAAATCCGCATTCGCTCAGCAGTTTTCGCAAATCGGAAACAAAAGGGTATTGGCGTGATTTCCATTGCGCGCCAATATGGATTGCAATTTTTTTCTTTGAAGAAGCGAGTTTGCTCAGCGTGAAAAAGCGCTCTTCGAGTAACTGATAATTTACATTAGAAACAGTGGCCCATGATTGATATCGATTTTTGACTGAGGTCAAATCCATCGAATAAAACAAATCAATGATCTTAATTTGTCTTGCCAAAAAGGGTAGTTTCCCATTCATTTTGACTTTGATTCCAGGCCAAATACGGCGAATTTCTCGATAGTCGCGAGGATCTCCTCTTGCTGATAAGATCACTGAGGGATCAAGTGCTCGTAAAGTCTTTAAGTCAAGGTCCACGGTCGTGGGAGAATTTCGACTGGTATAATTTGAGTCAACGGAAATCAATGGGACCAATTCATCTTTAAACGTTTCTTTTAGTAGTAAATGCCATTTAGAATTGCACGCCAGCAAAACTTTTTGTGTTTTCCCAGCGTGAATAGCGACAGTGGCCGCGATGATTGCGTCTCCCAAACCCCATGGCTCGTAAAACAAGATTGGATTATTAGTAATTGGCGTCACCCTTATCTATCAACGACTAACTTGTGGTGTCAAGCCAACCGGTTTTATCCAATACGAAACCAAGTGTGTACGCTGCTATAATTAATGGTGCTACCAAAGCTATAAAAATAAAAATGAGGGCAAACTCTGAGAATTCTTCAGGGTTTCCAATATCAAAATCTTCTTTTCCAAAAAGCATATAGTCTCCATAATTTAGGTATTAGTGATGGCCTTAGCAATTCTCATGTTAATGCATTTTTTCTATTTTCGCCAAATTTTTGTGAAATTCGGGATAAATGCAGGGACCGTTCTTATGTAGTCTTCGTATCCAGGTTTGCTTGATTTTAAGCCCTTTTCCAATAGGTCCACCCCGGAAATTTTGCGAATAAAAAAAGTCATGACTGCTGGACCTAAGAGTGTCCAGCTTGCTTCGAAACCATAAGCTAACGCAAACAATCCAAATCCCCACCATTGGCAGGCATCGCCAAAATAGTTTGGGTGCCTAGAAAGAGACCAAAGTCCAGAATTAAGTAACTGTCCTTTATTTCTAGGGTCTGACTTGAATCTCGAAAGTTGCCAATCTCCGCCAGCTTCAAAGACGAATCCGACGGACCAAACGATAGAACCAATGATCGTTAGAGTGGCACTAAACTCAGCGCCAGATGGCATTGAAAAGCAATAGATCAGTGGCGTCGCAACGATCAGCATGATCACGCCTTGCAGCATAAAGACCCGGATTAAACTTCGCCACCAAAACGAGGGACCTGCTTTTTTTCGCATCTCAACGTATCGGTAGTCCTCAGGGTGACCCTTGTTTCGATTGTGTATAAAAATTGAAAGGCGGATTCCCCAGATCGAGACGATTGCGAGCAGTAATGTTTGGTTCCATTGACCACCTTCTAGTATCATGGTCAGACCAAAGGAAATCAAAACAAAACCTACTCCCCAAAATCGATCAATGATGCTTGCGTCCTTGATAGCAATACTTGAAATCCAAAGAGCAAACATCAGGCTCGCTACTAGTGCAATTGAAACACTCAGCCCGTTTAGGTACATAATTTTTCCCTTTTTCCTTTAAGAATATCTAAAATTGAATCATTAGGAGTAACGCAAGGCATCTGCAACAACCATCTTTGCTGCTTTTCTAGAGCTAAACCATGCTGTTAATGCTGCAAGTGTCGTAAGCCAAACAGTGTTCACAATCCAAATCAGTGGATTGATACCAACTGTTAAAAAAATTGGAACACTTAGCATTCCCGCTTTGTATCTAATGCCACTGTAGTTGACTGCTAAACAAATGATGAGTGTCACAATTATGCCACTCAGGCAGCTCAATGCGGCCAATCCAACGCCTTCCAAAGTAAAGATTGTTCGGACGTCTTTTTGATGAAACCCCATGCTTCGCAAGGTACCAATTTCTCGGATGCGTTCATTGACGGATTTAACCATTGTATTTGCAACTGAAAGAACGACGATAATAACAACAATTGTCATGAAAATTCCTCGGAATGTACCAAGGATACTGTTTGTACTACGGATAAAATTGCCAATGGAGTGTTCTCTCCAAGGCATAACATCAAAATTATAACCCTTTGCTTTTGAAGCTTCTGCAATGCGGTTGATAAATGCAGTCTGGTCTTTCCCTGGCAGCATTCGCACTGAGATAAGAGTGACTTTGTCGGTATCTAAAAGTCTTTGAGCCGTTGACAGTGGCATTTGAACATAATGTTGGTCAGCTTCTCTAAAACCATGATCCAGAAGTCCGAAAACAGTTAAATCCAATGCATTGACTTGAGCCGCCTCAGTTGACGAGGATAGCTGTAGCCTTGGCCTCACACATGTAAATGGGCGATCTTCGGCAATATAGCCTCCGCCTCTTTTGGTCACATGCATCACATCTGCGTTGGGTTTGCAGTCCATCATTAATCCGAGGCCCATTCCAGTCAAAATAACATTGTCGTCTTGCGCCAGATATAGTGGTTTGCCTGCTAGAACATTCCACTCCCAAGTAGGGCCACGCATTTTTCGGCCCTCTTGAACATCCATGGCTGTACCAATGAATACGGCATTGTTTTGTCCATTTGAGATCATTCCTTTGATTTCCATAAAACGAACGCGCACGTCAACGTCGGGGTCTTTCAGAATGAGACTGTCTAGGAATTCTTGCTCTTCTTTTGTCAAAGCATATGCAAATGTATCTTCTATTAATTTATACTGTGCGTCATGTCGTTGAATGACGACTTCTCCTAACATTCCACGCGATGAAAATCCATCTTCTTGGACGAATTTCAAATCTTTGAGAAATCCATCAAAAAGACTAATAGCAGTAAAGCCTGCTGCAATCGCTAAACTACTGGCTAGACTTCTACGCCAGTTTCTCACGACATTGCGAAGCGCAATTTTGCGACATGAACTCAAGGGAACAGACATTTTACGCCTCAGCGAACCAAATTGTTTACATTGAAAAGACTATCCGAAAGTTTGCTTGGTTTGGGGCTTTCATAGTTGAGAGTCGTAATATTTTTAGGATTGAGGGCATCGGTAATTGTCATCTTTGAAACAAATGCATAGTCTTTCGTGCCGGAGTTTAGTTTGTTTTTATATTCAAACGCTGCCAACTTAAAAACATCTCCACTAACAGTTAAAAACTCTGCTTTAACACCAAGGCGATCTTTTTTGCTGATCCAATAGCGTATTTTATCGTAGGTAACATTTTTTGCTTTAGCCTTTAAATCTAATTTCCAGCAAGCTTCCCCGTTGACAGTCTCCGTTGCCATTATTGTACCTTCATAATCTTTTGCGTAATTTGTCGAGGCGATATCTCCATTCGCAGCTTGCCCCATCAACTTTTGGCGAGGACTAATCGCTACAGGCTTTTTAAGACCTGGTTTAAAAAACCAAATATTGCGATCGTTGAAAAGCATCATCTCACCTTTGTTGCGTGCCGGTGCAACCGCTTCAGCTAATGCATCACTGCCTTTAACTTTCAATAAATAGGAAACTGAATTTGATCCATCTTCTCCTGAGGTATCAACTTTTACGGACCATGTGATTCCCTCTTCGACAGCTGCAGAGCCACGAGCACGATCTGCATCTTTTAAAATGTCTACTGCGGATGGATCAGCGGCCAGTAGGGTTTGCTGATGGCTTATTGCTAAGCCAAAAGTCATGATCAAAGCTGATGATAAGTAGTTCATAAATCGTCTCCAATTCTTCTTAAACGTTAACGATGAGTCCCAGCGACAAGCTCCGAGATATTCTTTTTAGAAATGCCAGATACTGCGATCCAAGTTGCAAAAACCGCAAGTGAACTTACACAAACAGTGGCGAGTATCATGACCCAAAAATTTGGCACTAAAATTAACTGAAGCCCTCCTTCAACACCAGGAGGGCGAAACGTGATTCCCGATCGATTGACGAAAAACATGGACGTTAGCCCAACGATGATTCCAAACACGGTACTAACTACAGTGAGGAAAAATCCCTCTAAAACGAAAACCAGTCTAACCAGACCTCTAGTGTAGCCAATACTTCTAAGCATTCCTACTTCTTCACTTCTTTCGATAACTGTCATTGTTGCAGAGTTAAAGATAGATAGAATGATGACCAAAGCTAAAACACATCCGATAAAACCAACCATTGTGACGATAAATCTCATGGTACCGACGTAATAAGGTCCTATCCGCTCCTCGTTCCAGGGAAGAATTTCAAGCTCATTTGCAAAATCTCCGAGCTTTTCATTTAATGTGTTTATTGTAGACTGAGTATCTTTTGCGTCCTTAAGCCAGACACTATAGGATGCAATGTTTTTCGTATTATAAAGCGATTGCAGTTGATTCATCGAAAGCACAATGGAGGAGCTATTTGTTTCTACCAGTCCAGTGCTATAAAGTTGCATCATTTCGCTATCTGAGGCATTCAACTGGCCATCCCAAGTACCACTTGCTAGTTGAACATTTGCATCGTCGCTGAAATGATCTCGAACATTGGGCATTGAGCAATCCAAGATAGACAATTTTTGTGTGCGATCGATCTGGTCTAGAGTTTTGCTTTTACCCAATAATTTGGCTAGGCCTATGGACACAGCTACCGGAGAAACATTGGCTTCAGCTTCCCAGATGGGCCTACCAATATTAAGTTTCGTGATGTGAGGAGTCCACTTCAATAGCTCAGGATGTGTCATGGCGTACTGTTCAACATCAAGATCGACGCCTGTGGCGATAAAGGGAAATGTTTTACACCCATTCCCTATGAGACCTTGGCCTTTTAGCAAGCGACCAGACTTTTCAATCTGAGTCATAGTCGCTAACACTGTTGTAATTTTACTTTGCGCATTTTCGTCAAGGCTCCAGAGCCTCGGCTTTATGGCGTACATTTCAAGAGAACCTTTTTTTTGAATGGTGACGTGTCCCGTCCTCAATCCGTAAATTGTATAGTAACGTAGAACACTCTCAACTCGACTCGCATAACCGGCAGCGAGTAGAAAAGCGGTAAATCCTGCAGTTATGGCTACACCAGTGGCTAGGTTTCGCCTGAAATTTCGGCGAAGATTTCTCCAGGCCATTCGGCTCAAGGATTGAAGTAGAGTTAGATTCATACCTTTGAGGCTCCAACAAGCATTCCATCAGCGATGTGTACTTTTCTAGAGACTTTGCTCATGAGCTTTTCATCATGCGTGGAAAATAAAAATGTCACATGACGTTTTGCGTTAAGATCGAGCATGAGATCGATAATTTTGAAACTTGTTGTACTGTCCAGATTGGCGGTTGGTTCATCTGCCATGACGAGTGCGGGATTTCCAGCAAGTGCGCGGGCAATGGCAACTCTTTGTCTCTGTCCACCGGATAACTGGTCTGGGCGATTTCGTATCCGATCACCAAGGCCGACATCCTTAATGGCTTGATGAACTCGGTCAGTTCGCTCGGCAGCTGAGATTGCTGGATTAATTAACAGGGGTAGTTCAACATTTTCAAAAACATCGAGAACCGGTATTAAATTAAATGATTGGAAAATAAAACCAATCTTTCGGTTTCTTAAGTCACTTTTTTTGTTGTCATCCAAAGAATGGACATCGACACCATCTAAAATAATCGATCCTGTTGTTGGTTCGTCAATACATCCAATCATATTCAACAGTGTGCTTTTGCCGCTGCCCGAAGCGCCAACAATTGCCGTAAATTCTCCCTTTTTCAAAGAGAGCGATATTCCTTTCAGGGCTTCGACTTTAGTTTCGCCGAGCTGATAAGTTTTTGTGATCCCAATGAGCTCAACAATAGGTGCGCCAACAGTCATTTAATTACTCCAAAGAGATTTTAAACTTCATTTAATGAACAATCTTATCAATTTAAAAGGAATTTGTATGCAGTAAGAAAATGAGACAATTCTTACATTTGCGAGTTTGATTCTGCCAAGCATAAAACTTAAGTCTTATGCAATGTAAAAATTGGGCAGCTCTCTAAAATTTCTTGGCTGGCTTTGGAGGCGTGTTTTGCGCTTTCCCCAATCGGCACTATTTTGTCAAAAGCAATAAAATTGCTTGAAAACATAATGCTTTCGATGGTTTGAATTCATGCAAATATTGCCTATAGAACTTCTGTTTTGTGCCGAAACCAAACTAAGAGGTAACGGTAAATGTTAGGACTTTTCAAGGTCAAACACATTAGATTAAATGCTGTCAAACCATCCTTTGTGGCGGTGTTTGTAGTTCAATTTTGTTCAAATTTGCAGGCTCAAGATGTAGCAACCAAGTTTGGTGGAAGTATCTCAGACGTGCCCATCATTAGTAGTCGGGCAAATGCTATGTCAGGAGCAGTTGCAGGGTCTGCGGACCGTTATGATGCCCTATATTACAATCCTGCTGGTATCGCTGGGAATCTCTATTATGGTGAAAACAACAAAGAGCCATTTGTAAAGCAGGTTATTGTTCCAAGAGTCGGTTTGACAGCAAATGAGAACTCCCAAGATCTTCATAGTGAATTTTCAGCAAACGGTGCTGTCAATAATTCGACAAAAGGCTCTTCCTTAATAAAATCTCATGAAGGCAATCATCAATATGCCCGCTTTTCGTTTACCCCAGTAGGCCTATTTTTTGGAAACATGGCTTTGGTTCCAATTGTCGATCAGCAGATTTCTGCTGTTCCACAAAACACAGAAGAGGGTGATATACAGTTTCAATATAGATCCCTGAACGGTGTACTTGTGGGATCTGCGCTTCATGACGCAAAGGGAGTGCTCAGTGTCGGTGTTTCTACTTTTTTAGGTACGTTGCAAGATACAAAAGGAATAGCACCTTACAAAGAATTGGTTGATGTGAAAGCACGCGAAGAAATCATGAAGCAAAAGCAGAATACTTATAGTGCAAAGTCGATGAACATAGGCGTTAAAATGAAGATCCCAAAAAAATTCAATCCGTCATTTTCAATTGTAGCAAGGAATGCAGGAAATCCTGTTTACGAATCAACTAAATCTGGAAAAGATAGCTTGACGATGAAGGAAGACTTTACAGCAGCAATGGCGATTGCACCACGCATTGGTAAAATTGGGCGTTTCCACCTT
>JAPLFV010000083.1 GCA_026390495.1 Pseudomonadota bacterium
GCCGATAGCTCAATCAATTCCAAATGATTGAACTCAATTGTACCTACGTGTCTATTTATCTCAGAGATGAACTGATTCCACTTCATTTCACAAGTTTGCCAATGGTGCAGTTCTTCCAAGAGGCCTAAGGGCTTGTAGCCGAGTATGATCAGTTCCTTTAGAACATCCAAGTGAAGCTGAGAGGGATCCTTCGTCTTTAAATGATCAAAAATACTTTGCGCTAATTTCAACTGTCTTGATTTTTGATCTACAGGCATAGATAGCCAACGTTTCCAGCGGCTTGCAAAGGCTTCGTCTATCAGGCCGATAGTGGTTAGTGATTCTTCAGCAAATACAATCCTATCTAAAGATAAAGACGGAGAGTTCTCAATAATTTTTCTAAGTTGATAAAGCGCGTTCTGAGGATTGTTTAAATCTGTCACCCATATTGTTGCTATGGCGACAATTATTTCTAAGTTGATTTTTTTTGATTTCTCGATGGACGCTATGTCGTTTTGTTTTTGGTTTAGATTGTTTCCAATTCTAGTAAGCAAATCAAGTGCAAGGCGTGAATCCCCCAATTTTGAGATTTGTAAGGAAGTTTGAATCCAAGACTCCTTTGGAGTGACTTTACTTTCAATAAGGATGTCTAGCATATTACTGGCAAGTTTTGATTGATTCTTGCTAATCCAAAGCTCGGCCAGCCGTTCTCGGATGCTTGATAGATCGGGTTGACGACGCTCGCAGTGTAAACGTCGTAACTGAATTTTAAGTTCATCTTCTGTTTTACGTAACCCACAATATGTCGTTGCAAGTTTTTTTAAGATTCGCGGCTTTTCATGCTGGTTTAACGCTTCCAGGTAAGCTTTGGCAGCTTGCTCAGGGTATTGATTCTTGTAAGCATCTCCTAAGTGCTCAATGAATACCGAGGTAGGAGATTCAAAACGCACATGATTTGAGAATGCGTCGGAAAAGCTTGAATACCATTGACTAAGGTTGTCAATGATTTCATCTGATGGAGTTTCTGCAAAGAAATTTTGATGCAGTTTATATGAGATATTGATTGAGTTGTAGCCTTTGGGAGTGGCTTCTTGCTCAATTGAAGTCAATTGAGGCAGAGCATCTTGGGGTGAAAAGAGTGAGAATCCCTTTAGCATAGCAATGTCGAGACGAGTTCTGATTGCATTGCCAAAAGAATCTAGTCCTATTTTTGGCAGCTTTCCCGAAAGTAGTCTTTGATCAAAAAACCTAACAAGGTCTGGTGTTGCTCTTGACTCTAGGACTTCTATGCTGGGAGGCAAGTACTCAATCGAAGAGAATTTTCCAGAATAATTTGGACTCAATTGCGAATCATCTGAGCCTTTTCGATGGCCATAAAAGACAAGCTGTCGATCTGAGATCGTGGCGGAACCTTCATTTTCTAGGCACGAGAGGCCTAGCTCTAAATCTTTTTCAAAAGTTGTATTTTCTTTCAAGATCCGTAGGTCTTCGTTTGATATCTTTGGAAAGAGCTTTGTGAATGCAAGCGTTGCGGAGTCAATTTGGTACTCAAACATAGAGATGCATTCTAGATGCTTTGATGATTTTCCAAGAATACCAATGATGCTACATTTGGATATTTCAATAAACCAATTGGGTGGAAAAGATTTTCCCAATAGGTGAATATCTTGAAAGAATATCGTTACGTCGGAAGTATGTTTTGATATTCGTACAACCCAAGAAATAAGTGATGGTGTTGTGTTTTCGTCGTAAGTTTCAGCAGTTGGGTCTCGTTCTTTTTGCCATTCTACAACGAATTGTAAAGAACCGTCTTGTTGTAGATCGTAGTAAAGTTTTGTTGATTTGCCCCATGTCTTTTTTAGTCCATCTTGAATGGACTGTTCGATATTTTCTGTAGCAATGGCTACGTCGAAATGATCTAGGAAGAAGCTTTCGCGTCGTTCATTGATAGCTATTTTTGAGGAGCCATCTTTACTGTACGCGTTCCAAAGTACATGTTGACGTTTTCTTGTTTGTGAAAATCCAAGACCCCGCATGATATCGGTGATCGGTGTTTCAATTTTAGTGGATTTAACAGCCAATTTTTTGGCCCCTTTTAAACCTTGTTGAAAGAATGAAATCCCTGATTTAGTCACATTCTTTATTTAAGATGAGTGACTACCCTACAGTCGTTAATATCGGC
>JAPLFV010000138.1 GCA_026390495.1 Pseudomonadota bacterium
CAGCAATAAACCAGAGAAACCTCCAGCTATCGTATCTATTGATGGATTTTCAAAAAAAACTGTAGCTCCCATCCCAATAAGAGCAATCACATTTGGCAAGACATCACCCTGATAGTGAGATCGATCTGCCTCGATACTTAAGCTACGGATTAAGTCCTTTGCATTCTTTGAGCTTGATCTTGCCAAAAGCCAGGTAATGATACTTGAGCCTAAAATCGAAAAAACCAAAATTCCCGTTGCTAGAGGAAGGTTCTTCAGGCGCAATGATTCGCTAACACTATTTTGCAAGACTCTTTCCAAGGTTTGAAAAACTATAAAAACACCGCTTCCACCAATCAAAAATCCTTGAACCAAACCCCCAATAACCTCAAAGCCTCCATGGCCATATGGATGCTGTTTATCTGCATTAACCTTAGACTCTTTCGACAATCGAAAATTGACCCATGAAAGTATTGTATCCATCACGGAATCCAAGAAACTTGATAGAACAATCAATGAGCCTGTCATTCCGAATGCAGCACCTTTTGCAATTGCCAATACTAAACTAATGAAAGATGCCATTTGTAACGATTTCATTTTTCCTCCAAACCGGGCAAATTCAAAAAACCAATATGATTCCATATCTAGCTACAAGAGAGAATTCTAGCGAACAAACTCCAAGAACCATGCGATACCAGTGTCATTTCAATAGAAAATGAATGCAACTAAAAACCAAATAAAAATTGTAAACCGAAGCCAATTCAAGCTATAATTACAATTGAAAAATAAATTAAAGGACGTCCTATTGAAAATTGCTTTTTTCAAAGCCAATAAATACCATTTCTCTATGATCTGCTTGATCGTTTTTAATTTTACGTCCCCAATTGCTTTTTCAAAAGGTGAAAATGAGGTTGGGTTCGACTTACAATATTCAGACACAAATGCAAGCATTGATGGAGAGAAAGTCCGCGGTTCCAGTTTTGTTTTCAATTCACTCTATTTGCGTAACTTTAAGTCTGTGTGGAGTGGTGTCAGCATAGGATATGAAAATTCAAGATCTACTCTCGAGGACAATGCCTATGTCAATTTTGGTGTTCCTTTCAAGTATTGGATCAAAGGACCTGAGTCCAAGGGTATAGGAATAGCTGTACAAGCAACTCCCTACTTTGGAAAGAAAGATGATTCAGAAGGCGGCGGGACTATGCTCGGTGCCAACCTGGGTCCAAGTCTCGTCGTTTTTATGAGCGACATGCTTGGAATTGAAACTAAATTGTATTTTGACTACCGAAGAGTCGGGAGTAACTCTTATACGACCACCGGCTTAAAGGCAGGATTTTCAGTCTATTTTTGAAAGAGATGTCTATGGATGATCCACTATCCTAAAATTTTTCGCCACACCTCTATTTAACGATGTTTTTTAACAGATTTTTTTTGGACTTTCTACTTAGGTTAACCTAAAAATTATCACTGCGGAGTTCTCGGATTTGAAAAATAATACAGCAAAATTAAATGAAATTGGCCGCGAACTCATGGTCTTAAAAGGAATCATTGGCCAACTGTCCTGGGATGAGTCGACCTTTATGCCTCCATCAGCTGCAAAAGAGCGCGGCGAACAACTTGCTATGCTAAATAACTACTACCATAGAATTCTGGTTGATCCTGCGCTTAAATCTAGAATTGACGACGTTGATATCTCTATATTGTCTCCTTCTGACAAGGCAAACATAAGAATCCTTTCGCATGAACGCCTTTTTCACGCCAACATTCCCGAAATACTAATCGAAAAGACATCAATTCAAGCAAGCATATCTCAACAGAATTGGGTTGAAGCAAAACAACAAAACAACTTCGCTCTTTTTAGTGCAAATCTCGACAAACTCATTCAGCTTAAAAAGGAAATTGCAGAACATGTTGGTTATGAAAAATCTCCATATAATGCTCTCTTAAGTGAATATGAGCCAGGTTTAACAATTGAAAATTTCAAACCTATTATGATTAGCCTAGAGGACAAACTTCTAAAGATTGTCAGTAAAATTGAATCGGCACCAAAAAAGCCCATGCATGACATATTGAATAGGCATATCGCAAATGATTTGATTCTCGATTTCAGTACAAAAACGGTTCAAGATATGGGGTTTAATTCTTCCTATGGAAGAATTGACATTTCATCTCACCCTTTTTGTCAATCGAATGTATTCCAAACAGATGTTCGCCTAACAACTCGATTTGTTCCTGAAAAGCCAATAGAGACATTTTATGGCCTTATGCATGAAGCTGGTCATGGAATTTATGAACAAGGACTACCCGAAAATTATCGAGGGCAACTCTGCTCATTACCAGCTTCGACCGCGATTCATGAATCTCAATCTAGATGGTGGGAAAATATCATCGGTAGAAGTCCCACCTATTGGTATTATCTTTTCCCAAAATTCCAGGAAACTTTTAAGACTTCCTACCAAGACGTGAGTATGGATGATTTCATCCTTGCCATTAACCAAGTGAAAAGAAGTCAAATTAGAGTCTCTGCTGATGAAGTAACTTACAACCTACATATCATTTTTCGTACCGAGTTAGAGCAGATGATTTTCGAAAATAAAATTAAAACCTCAGAGCTACCAGAAGCATGGAACGAAAAATGCCTTCGATATTTTGGTAGCAAACCTGCATCGTTTAAGGAAGGCATATTGCAAGATATACATTGGGCTATTGGCATATTTGGATATTTCCCAACTTACACTCTTGGGAATCTATGCGCGGCACAATTTAGCAATAGTTTTGAAGTTCAAAATCCAAATTTTAAAGATGATA
>JAPLFV010000008.1 GCA_026390495.1 Pseudomonadota bacterium
TGCTGCCTATGAACAATCTGTCAGATGATTTGTCGTAATTTAAGAGATAGAGGGAATTATCCGGAAGTTGGTAAATTTCCTTTGCTACTTTGGTTAAAATATTAATTTTCACAATTTTATATTTAGCCGCACTTTTGTGATAGACGTGTGCATAAACATAATCGTTAGTAGGGCCTGCGACAATTGAAGAGTAATAGGCGTAATCATAGTTGGCAAAATCGATATTACTGCTGGTCGACCCACTATCTGTGTTTAGGTCAGTTGTACCTGCTTTGCAGTTTGCCCCAAATGAGTCACCACAAAGTCCAAAAATCCTAGCTGTCGATGACCCCATCGAATTTGCAAATGTTGGATGTGATGGGTAAATGCTAACACCGGTTGGGAAGGTGTTGACGGTCGTCCATTTGCTAGACGCTTTTGCAAACTTATAGGCTCTCCCACTTCCAGAAGTAACAGCAGTGACGGCGGCCAAGTCAAGTGAAGTTGACAAGGACCAAACTTCATCGGATTTTGAAGATATGAATTGAACTGGAGCGAAAAAACTATTTGAACTACCAAATGTCAATGACGATAGGTCCAGTGCTGTGCTCAAATATCCAGACGTCGAGTCAAAAGTTCTTAACGACCTTTCTCGTAGGTTGGCAATCAGAAAACCATCTTCGCCTATCTCGTAGCTGGCAGAAGGATCTCCCGCTTTTGGTCCACTCAGTGTACCAGACTTTATCTCTGCAGATTCAAGTGAGCTAAACTTAAAGGTACGAAACTCACTTGAGCTGCGAGTTATGACAGTTGCAGAATTCTTTGAAGTACTCCATAAAGTGACAGGATCTTTGCCGCTTGCAGTAGAAATTCGCGAAATAGCTCCATTGCTAAAATTGTACCAATAGACAGAAATATCTGTGCTAGATGTGGCTGAAGACACCATATTAATGAAGCACCCGGTATATGTGGACTCTCCAATCACCGGAGCTGTCAGAGGCACTTCCTGGTTTGTCGTGTTTTTGGCGCCGCACCGGCTTAATATCAAAGCAATGCATATAATTTGAATGTATTGTTTCAAGTGTTTACCTACCTTTATCATGAGGAAAATATCCTTGGCGTGTTATGTAACGTCCGACTTTACTGGATTCAAATAAGTAGGTAAACAGGTTACTCAATGCCGTCTGGCTGATTTCTTTGTTTACCGGCCAATCCCCACCTTTTTGGACTGCCCATGCCTTTATCTCTGGCCTTGTCGTGTTGCTCGTTGGTAGTTTGATAGGCGCTTATGGCTATTTTTTTGCTAATACCCCCGGGGATTAGTATAAACAAACTGTTTAAGTTTTTTGCCTCAAAGAATCATCCGCATTGTTTCTTTAGGAGAGGCGGCTAATGCGGGATTTTTGCCCAGCAATTCTTTCCGGGCTGAAAGGTATCTAAAAATTGCTATAATTTACAAGTGCTCATAGATAATTTTATGTATCGAAAATTGTGATTGTCCATGCGTTTCTGGATGCTCAGAGAATTGACCGAGAAAAGGTTTTAATGGGTGTGGTATTGAAAGTGAGGGTTTGTGGGAAAGAAGACAATAAACAATGGAAGTAGCGGCGCTGGGTCCAAGAATATTGCTCAGCCTCCCGTAAAAGCAGCATCGTCAATTGCAGAGGTAGCAAGAGCAAAAAATGAAATGGCAATGATTGCGCTACAGCAGCGTGCTGAGAAAATGATTGGCCACGCAGAAAAGAATAGACCTAGATTTGCAGAACTTGAAGGCGTTCTAGAACACGCCAAGGGTAAAAGTCTCCTAATTTGTATTAAGGGTTATCCTGACCCTGATAATATTGCATCAGCTTTGGCGCTTCAATGGATGGCAAAGCAATTTGAGATTCGAACTAGAATTATTCATTTTGAAGAAATCAGCCATTACGAAAATCGAGCTTTGGTCAAAAAATTGGATTTGGAAATAGAGGAATTTGAATCGGCGGGTATTGATTTATCAGATTGGGAATACTATGCCGTCAATGATGCACAAAGCCCGGAATTACCTATTAAAATGCCGCCAAACTGCCAACTTTTAGTTTTTGTAGATCACCATAAATCCCTCGGAACTGTTCAGGCATCTTTTTTAGATATACGCGAACAAAGCGGATCCACCTCTGCCATGTACGCAGAATACCTTTCTGATGGAACATTACCATTTGAAGGAACGACCAATGAGCAAAGCAAAATTGCGACGGCACTTATGCATGGCATTCGAACTGACACTGATAACTTCGCAAATGCAATGCCAATGGACTACAAAGCAAGCGAATTTTTATCAAGATTTATGGATAAAGATTTACTGCATCTGATATCTCGGCAATCAATTCCAGCGAAGACAATGGATTTGACTCAAATCGCTCTTCAAAGAAAGGACATTCGAGGCACTTTTATGTTTGCTGGCGTGGGCTTTGTGAGAGATGAAGATCGTGACGGAATTGGCCAATGTGCAGATTACCTTCTTCATCGGGAAGGTATCGATACAGTCATTGTTTATGGAATTGTCGGAAACGAAATCATAGATGGCTCATTGCGCACTCGGTCCCATACATTGGATCCGGACAAATGGATTAAAGATGTATTTGGCCAAGATCAGAATGGCCAATATTATGGAGGAGGCCGTAAAGACAAAGGGGGCTTCCAAATTCCCCTTGGTGTATTTGCCAATTGCTCGGATAAAGAGTTGCTTTGGATATTGATAAAAAAGACCATTGATGAGCTGTTTTACGATAAAATCGGCGTGGATGGAAAACCAGGCACCAGCCATGATGAGATTCAGTCCAATAAGGTATAAGTAAATTGGTCAATCATGTTTATACTTATATTAATCCCATCAAAGAAAAGGATATTGAGGCTGCGGTTACGGTTCTGGAGAATGACGGCGTACTCGCTATTCTATTGGATGTAAGTTGGTCATTTGTTTGCTATGCCGGAAGCTCGAAAGCCCTGGATCGAATTCACAGGATTAAGCCGTTTCACCCCAAGACGCAGCCCTTTTCTTTGGTGACGCATTCTATATCAGCCGCAGCGCAGCTCGTTAACATTGGTACGTCAGAGTATCGATTGCTCAAACGAATTATGCCTGGGCCCTATACAGTTCTCCTAGAGCGACATGTGTCCCTTCCAAAGCAAATTCATGACAAAAGAAAGATCGTGGGCATAAGAATTCCAGATAGCCCTTTGTTTCAGGCTTTATCGGAAAGGTTTCTGAGGCCTATTGCAGCTTCGACCGTCGCAAGTCGAGCGTCCGATAGTGAAGAATTTGGTGCTGAGATGCCTGTGTTTGGGTGGGAAATTGCAGAAAGTTATGGCCACGGAATTGACATGATTTTAGATCTGGGAAATGAAAGTTCTCGACTACAAACAACTATTGTTGACCTTACAAGTGGGACTCCTGTACTTATTCGGCAAGGCGCTGGCGTATTTGACGACCTTGGTTAATATAACGTTCTATAAGATAGTGCCTTCTTTGGTATGATGGAGTGCCTAACTTTTTTTGATGTTGAATTCATGAGTTTCATCTTGAATGGGAGTGGTTATGAGTGCTGAAGAATTGTTTGTGTCCCGTGACTTTACTCATTCGATAGCGAAAGCTACGAACGGATTTGTGTTTGTGACCTATTCGTTTCCGGCATTAGATAAAGAAAAGGCAAGAGCTACTGCCGTGCAAATTGCATCGGGTCAAACATTGGGTTACGTTCCAGAAAGCTTGGAGCAATATAAATTTCATATTGCAAGAGTTGTAGAGGTAGCTCCCATTGAGATTGATGGACGGTGGTCTGCGGTGATTGCCTTTCCAGGTCATTTGTTTGGACCTGACATAAGTGGAATTCTAACCGTAGTTTTTGGAAAAATTTCCTTTTCGCCAGGGATTCGTTTGGAAATGATGACCTGTGATGAAACATACCTTGGTAATCTTAAAGGGCCGAAAATTGGCTTTTCCGGGATTAAAAATCTGCTGGGAGTCAGCGATGCATCGCCGTTATTAATGGCAATTTTAAAACCTGGTCTTGGCATTTCGGATGCTAAACTAGCTGAGCATTATACGGAATTGGTTGAATCTGGCACGCATTTGGTAAAAGACGATGAAGTAAGAGTCGATTTAAAGATTGAAGATGCCTTGAAAAGACTTGAGGCAATATTGAATCGATCTTCTGGAAAAGGTATGTATGTGATGGCTTTGAATGGCCCTGCATTTGAACTACGACACCGAGCATTGACATTACAATCAGCGGGTGCAAAGGCCTTTCTCGTTTGTCCTTATACCTATGGAGTTTCTGTTTTTCAAAGCTTGTGTTCAGATAACGATATAAAGGTTCCTATTTTTGCACATCCTGCTTTGACCGGGGCTTTGGACGCACTTCAATCTGGAATAGCGTCTCGCGTGACTCTTGGTGTTTTGATGAGATGGGCTGGTGCAGACGCCGTTCTTTTTCCAAGTCCCTATGGCTCAATAGCGCTACCAGTTAAGGAATGCCAAGCAATTCATGAGTCTTTGATGAGTCCATTGCCACGATTGCTAACGACTGCGTCCGTCCCCTCTGCCGGTATAATGCCTCATATGGTTTCTCAGTTAAAAGCTGACTTTGGAAGTCAGATTGTTGTGAATGCAGGAACTGGAATGGCTAGATCTGGTAATTCACTATCCGAAGGCGTTTTGAAGTTTAAGAATGAGATTAAAAATAATTTTTGAGGAGTCTCTATGGCGTCCAAGAAGAACCCATTTGTTCAACCCTCTCCGCTGCAGAAAGTTTTATTGTTAGAATTGGCAGGTGTCGCCAAGCGCTGCTATGACAGGGGTTGGTCATGGGGCACAGCAGGAAATTTCAGTATCCGGGGTGATGAAGGCGTAATTTGGCAGAGTCCTACTGGCCTTTGTAAAGGTGATTTAAAGCCAGATCTATTTATCCCAGTTGATTTGGAAAGTGAAACCTCCCTTGAGAAATTTTCGATGAAGCCGAGTGCAGAAATGCCGGTTCACGCTGCAATCTACAAATTGGATGCTAAGGCACGATGTGTTGTTCATACCCATCCAACGGAATCGGTTGCTTTGTCACTTTTGACGGATGAGTTTAAGTTTTCTGGGGAAGAGATGATAAAAGTGCTAGGAAAACATAGCCACTTGGAAGAGCTCAGCATCCCTATTTTTTCGAATCTTGATCCAGAGAATATGGTTAAATTTAGTAGTACAGTCGATATCTCAACTGCAATGCCATCTAAACTTGTTTTTTTGAAAGGTCATGGAGTTTATGCATGGGGCAAAACACCTTTAGAGGCA
>JAPLFV010000223.1 GCA_026390495.1 Pseudomonadota bacterium
TCAAGGGATGGTGCCTTCATTGTATTGGGTGCAAAAAAAGTACTCTCCAATATAAACTGATCTCTATCTGCAACATTTTGAACTTTCCAATTCTCATCTTTAAACCATAGAATTGATCCATGCTTATTTCTTGGCAATATTATTGGCCTTTGAAGCACGGGAAGCTGAACATTAGTCCCAGGTAATGATTTAGCAACAACAATCTGATTGCGTTGATATCCGATCAATTGAGGGAAATCGCTAGCGTTTACATAGATAGGTTTTGCATCGATTCGATTGAAACCGAGTAGCAAGTAGCTCGCCAATGTTATGAAGACTATCTTCAAGAAATTTCCAATTATCAGAGAAACACCTCTGACATAAGTGGGGCGATAGCCTATTCTACGACTGACTTTGTCGGCGCTGCGCTTCCAGTGCTCGAGTACCAAATGTACACTCCGCTCTGGTTCTCGCGCCTCCTAGTCAATCGCGGAATATATCTATCGCTCATTTATCAACCCGGATGACTAAGACATTACTTATCAAATTAGTTTCAACTCTTGATATAGTATCATATCATGTTTAGACCCATAATTTTTGAGGGCGGTTTCCGAAATGAGCCAATCGATACTTTTAAAACAAGATTTCAATTTTGAAGTGCCATCTGAATTGGTCGCTCAAAATCCAATCAAGAATCGTGACGAAGCCAAATTGCTCGTTTACAAATACCAGCAGATTCAAGATTCCGTTATATCCCATTTGGCTGACAGTATTCCGGAAAATTCATTGATAATTTTTAACAATTCCAAAGTCATACCAAGTCGGATTCGATTCAAAACATCGTCAAACGCGCAAAAAGACAACGCAGAAATATTGCTCCTGGAACCGGTTTCATTTCAAGAAAATCCTAATGCATTAAATACCACAGAAACTTGGAGAGCATTGGCCAGACCCATCAAAAAGCTCAAACTTGGATTAAACCTTGATTTGGGTCATGGTTTAAATGCAAATATTGTTCGCATTCCTACCTCTATTCAAGACTCGGTACAAACAATTGATATTGAACTTTCACTTCAAGGATTGAAACTCACGGATTGGCTGAACAAACACGGAGAAATGCCCCTACCACCTTACATAGAAAGACGCTTTCAGAGTGCCGAAGTCGCTGCCATAGATCGAAATCGGTATCAAACCATTTATGCTGATGGTGAAGGCTCTGTCGCAGCACCAACAGCCGGTCTGCACTTTACAGATAAGGTTTTAGAATCTCTCAAACGGAAAAACTGCAAGTTTCAGTATGTGACGTTGCATGTTGGACCTGGAACATTTCTTCCCGTGAAATCGAACGTTCCCGCCGAACATCAAATGCATAGTGAAAGGTTTTTCGTGCCTGAATCGGTACTCAATTCGATCAATACCGCTAAGCACTCCGGTACCAAAGTTATTGCCGTGGGCACAACATCCTTTAGGTGCTTGGAGGGGCTATTTGCAATTGCACATCAACAAAAAATTGATATCAATCAGTTGGCCGATCGTTGGTTGCGTACTGATATATTTATATATCCACGAAACAGGGACGACCGTTTTAAATCTTGGTTTGCCGACGCGATAATGACCAATTTTCATCAGCCCGAAAGTACTTTGTTTATGCTTGTTTGTAGTTTGATTGGTTACAATCAAACAAAAGAACTGTATTCCCATGCAATAGCAAAAAATTACCGCTTTTTTAGCTACGGAGATTCAAGCCTACTCTGGCTTTAATTGCCTAAACTAGGGTCGTTTCTTTTCTAGAATCTGAACCAATAACTGCAGGTCTTCAATCTGCTGATTCAGTCTTGATATCTCGATGTCTCGATTTCGAATCTGTTCATAGGTTGTCTCTAACCGCGCTGTATAGCGCTGTTCGATATGCTTCTCAATAGACTTGATATTAGCCAAGCTTGAGTTGCAGTATTCTAAAAGCGCCTGGGACTCAACTAAAACTTCTTGCTCTTGTGCCACCGGTGCAGAAATGTGATAGGGAATTTGCTCCCAGATCGCAGGTTGTGATTGAGGCGCAATAGATTGATTTCTCTGTTTCAAGTCTGGGTAGGTATTTATCTTCGCTGCTTGATTAAAGTCTTTGTTTTGATCAGGAGCTGTCTGCGATATGTGATTTGGTCGCACCACAGGACTGTTATGATTCTCACTTCTCTCAACAGGCCGATTCTGACTAAAGCTACTGCTAGAATTTAATGTTCTATCCGCATTTGGGTGAGATTTAACTGGATGATGATGAGCTTGGTTTCCATTGTTCTGATTAGACCCGTAGCTAGCTGAGTCTGCATTAGGACGAAGATTTTTTTGCTTATTCTGCTTTATGGGCGCACCAGATGCAGGATCCGTTTCAATGGGAATGTAATACTTCCCATCGCGAAGCAATGCCTGCAATTTGCCTGTTCGTATTCTCCGACGAATAGTCATATCTGAAATATTAAAAGTTCGTGCGTACTCGACAATCGACATCCACTGTTCTGCCATGAGATCACCCTTGTCAATTAACTCATGTTAGTAAGACATTTCATTCTCTATAATCATAGCAGCATATTCTGACTCATAGAAAGTGCGCCAAATCCTTGGCGCGCAGCTCAGTGAAAGAATTGCCTACCAAAAAAAATATACAAAATTAAAATATCTCCAACTCGCTTTTAACGAGTGGTATCTTTGGCAATGTGATCAGTGCAGGCTTGGCGGAGTATACACTTTGATATTGATTCATATTTCTCAAAACGGATTTAACATATCGGCGAGTCTCTTTAAAGGGAATACACTCGACAAATTCATCCATATCGATGAAGCCATAAGCGCTTAACCATTTATCGACAGAGTTTGGACCTGCATTGTAAGCTGCAATTGCTAAAATGACATTTCCATCATAATAATCCAATAATCTTCTCAGGTAGAAACTTGCATATCCAATGTTTACCTCTGGGGTATGCAGCTTATGCAAATCGAATTTCTGATCATTCATGATTCGGGCAATTCTGATTGCCGTAAATGGCATAATCTGCATAAGTCCTTGCGCGCCTACGTGACTTCTGGCATCGGGGTCATAGACACTCTCTGCACGCATGATACTCAAAATAAGATACGGATCTATTCGTGCAGCATCCGCATACTTCGTAACAAGGCGTTCATGAGCGAAAGGATACATTAACTTCCAGTCCGAGTTATTCATATGCATATGTTCAATCAAATCTTTTGAGGATGTAGGCATCGATTTAAAAGGCGATTGGGGTAATGCTGCTACCTTTAAACCAATGGCAAAATCGCCCAGCGAGAATGCCAGATCTGCAAGCTCGGTAAAGAACTTCCCTTCAATGACGCGAGTCCAATTTATTGTTTTGAGAAGACGTCTTGCATAACGATAATGACCCCACTTCTGGAGATACCGACTCATCTTAAGATCGACACTATTTACTTCAGCTGCTACAGACGTTAATGGAACTGCCGACGGCATCGTCAATAATTTGGCGGCCATTTTTTTCCCGCTTGGTCCGGCCATAAACTGATCGCCATCAAAAAATCGTTTTGACTCAGAAGGTATCGGAGTTACAGGCACCGACGCTTCCCGCAAAGAAGGCTTGGAAGCTTGAACCATTAATGAATAGAAAGAATCTCCATTAGCAACTAAGATTTTCTTGAACTGATCATTTGATTGATCAAGTTGGCCCATTTTTTCCAAAATTTTTGCTCGCCAATATTCGAGACCACCATCAATACCTCTGTCACGATTGGGGACATAGCCAGGTTTTTCCAGCAATGCCAACGCTGACGCATAGTCTTTTCCGAGGTAAACGTTCCAAAAGTGATGCCAACGAATCATGGGATCTGCATTGACGCTTTGGCCCAATTTTGCATATATTTTCGCGGCCTCAGAATGGAAGTTTAAGCGCACTAAACTATCTGCTAGCGCTTCTTCTGCTCCGCTTCTTTCATAAAGGTCACCATATTCTTGCAGATACCTAGAAAATATGACTGCAGATTGCTCCCATTGATTTAAACGCATATGAATTTGACCTAATTGATACAAAGCCTTAGCGCGAATTGGTCGCTGAGTGGGTGACTTAAACTCCGAAACGTCCTCGAAGTAGGCCTTAGATGCATCAAGTGCTTCAGAGTACAACCTCGACTGCATCATAAAATTTATTTTTTCAGCTGTGTCAAACACCTTCGTTTCGCCACGAGAGCCCTTAACAGGCTGATTTAGCATCTGCACTACAAATACCCGAAGCCCCTCATCTAATGCTGCATTTCCAGCCAGTCTTCCCAACAGCCAAAGAGACGGTCGATAGACCAACATTCCGTCCTTAATCTTCTTGTCTTTAGTTCTGCCGCAATTCAGATTCTGCAATTTTTGAAAAGCCCACCGACTTGTTTCTGTATAAGGATAATATGCTGCGATAGATTCTAAAAATTCGTAATAATCTTTCGTGCGAATTTTAATGTACTTGTCAGCAAACTGCGCGACTTCAACCTCAAGTTCAAGCGATCTTTGCGCTGGTCGCACTTTATCCAAATATTCCAACCAAGTTTTTAAAAGTAGGTTATCTGATTTTGCTGACATTAGAACGCGAATCATAAACTGAAATTGCTCACTCTTCCATTCAACAAAGGATGGATACTTTGCCGTAATTGATTTCACACTTTTGAGTGCATTCAACGGCTTAGCTGAATCCAAATGCAATGTTTCAAGACTCATTTTTACAACGGGGAAGAGTTGGCTATCCTTTGGTAATTCTCTCAAGCTCATTTCAAAGTATTTGCCTGCTTCCTTATGCTCCTTCTTCTTTGTCAACTCTATGCCCTTAAGAAAGGCCACAACCGCTCGTTCCTGCGAGGTTGCTTGCACCTCCGGTTTGGCGTCTAGCAAAGTCTCTCTTGTCGATATTTCTGAGAGCTCCCGCTCCAACAGAGCTTCATGCACAACTTCTGGAAAGGTTTCTGTTGCAACTATTCGCCCTGGTGGAGTCGAGCCAGACTCGGACTGTGCATAAACCCCGTGGAATGGGATAATGAATGAAGACGCAACAAGCATTCTTACTGCTAGTAAGGGCCTATAAGATTCAAATTCACCTTTAAATTTTGGTCTATAAATTCGATTGCCTGTAAAGCCTTGAAGCTCAACGCAGGTCCAAAACCAAAATTTGGTCTTAAGTGTGAATTTATTATTCCAGTTTGCGCGCATTAACCACTCAACTCTGATAAAGACAATCAACCGGTTTACAGTCTACACGTTCAATGTTTTTTCCTAGGTTCACACCCCGAAGTAAATTTACGTTTGACCGGAGCATGTAATAGATTCATGTCACCAAATCTAGAAGCAGAGTTGCTCCTGCACAAACTTACAGACGCTAGCGGAATACTTTAATTGTACCAACCTTAGTGGGTGAAAGCCTAACTTTTGGTCTCAAAAAAACAGCTATTCAAACGACTCTTTTTCGACACTCTTAGTTTCAATCACGATCGAAAAAATTAAGAGGATAAGACCAACTACCACAAAGATATCGGCAACATTGAATACCGGGGGATAGAATCGAAACTGGTTGTTATGAAATTTAAGATCAAGCATATCGACAACATAGCCAAGTCTCAGACGATCCAAAAAGTTACCCAGCGCACCTGACACCATCAGTATTAGTCCAAATCGCGCTCTGCCGTTAATGTTGATTAGTGTCGTTAGCCCCAACAGCGTGAAAGCTGCGCAGCCAAGCAGCGTCCCAACATGAAACACTTGTAGGCGGATGTTTTCAGGTAAATTTCTAAGTAGACCATAAGCGGCACCGTGGTTTCTGACATAATTGAATTGAAAACTCAATGCCATCGACTTCTGCGCGCCAGAGTCACTCTGGGAGTCTTCCCCAAGAGTGAATACCGCGTATCGACTACCCTGATAAATTCGGCTATTGTCGAGTTCCTCATGCTTTAACAAATAAAATGTACTAGCAAGTTTAGATGACTGATCTAGGATCAAGGCTGATATTGCGATTAAGAAGAAAAACAATAGCGATTTTCGTTCAATGAATTTCATATCCTCTTGTATCCTTCAGAATTACAACTACTGGGAATGTCTTCGATATTCTCGCATGGTTTTGTAATCTCGGCAATTCTGAGATATTAGTAGTGAGACGAGTAATGAGAATACTTTTTATTTTGAACAGTTCCTTTTTCTTTTGGAATTAGGACTCTAAAACTAAATTGATGAGGACCGTGATGACACAAAGCCCTTTTAAACCTGCTGGTATTATTTTTGATTTCGATGGGGTTGTTGTTGATAGCCTAGAGGTCCACCTGACTGCTTGGAAGTCGGCATATCAAGAATTATATCATTGCGAGCTTTCAGATACTTTTGGGCTTCCGGGGCGTTCTACCGGCGCCATAGCGACGATCTTATCAACGAGAGCAGGTAGGCCAAGTACAATTGAGGCGCTTGCCACCTTAAAGAAGAGACACCTATCAGAAGCAATGCCTTTGATAAAACCTTTTCCTGGCGTATTGGATTCATTCAGTTACTTAAGTTCTCACGGTATCCCCTTCGGAATTGCCAGTAATGCTCCACGCGCATTTATTCTCAAATCCTTGGAGGCCATTGGCGCAACGGTCGAGATTATCTTTGGTGTGGATGATGTTAGCAGACCCAAGCCGGCGCCAGACATATTTCTAGCTTGCGCGCGAGCTCTAAAAATTCCATTTCAACAACATCCAACTACAATTGTATTTGAAGACAGCCTCCATGGCTTAGCAGCAGCCGTCGCAGCAGGAATGTATCCAGTCGGTATCGAAACTCAGCACAATGAATATGATCTAGTAGACGCTGGAGCAAAAAGAACGTTTAAAGATATTGCGCATGCAAAGGCCAATGGCATTTTTGCAATTTAAACCAGTTATTCGAGAAAAAATAACGAATCAAAAATCACTCTCCAATGTCTTCCTTTAAGAATTGTATTGCAACCCAACCCGAAATTTTATTGAAACTAACATGACACCAAAACGGCTTTGGAGTGCCCTTTGGAGCAGCGTCTGATTCTGGAATATTTTCTCCGTTTTTCCCCACGCAAGCTCCTAGATTCTTTATGCGGCAAGCATTATGAGGAATTTTGAACAGGATTTCGGACTTGGCTGTTGGTTGGCTTCTGAGATTGAGCACATCTGCTGGCTTCACGGCCTTTACGCAATAGAAATCAGGCCCGTCTGCCGTTGCCAATGTGGACGTGGGCATGAAGACTATTGTGCAACCCAAGGAGAATGCGACGAGTGAAAACCGCAAAATTCTTGTCACTGTGCCACCTCATTCTGAATTTGGACTCTTAGAAGTTTTTTTCTAAATCGATCCATAAGTTAAATCTTTGCACCTAAAAGCCGCACTTCTTCGCATCTGCGGAAATCGGCTGTATACAGTAGAGAATTTTTGACGTTTGCCCTGGTGCCGGTATTGCAATGCCCAACTCTAATCTATTGATTTGGAGTTTTTCTGAGTTCATGGGCCCACTATTGACACTGTTTGCGAACGAAGTATTTTTAAATCTGATGCGCGTTCCAGGTCCAGTCGAGCCACGTCTGTAGACAATCTCCTGAGGAGATACTATTTGGATGCTTGGCCCTACTGTTCCTACCATTTTAGGCTTTCCACCTGCCAATGGAATATTTTCAAACAGGATACTATTCAGACTCACGACAGCATTTGACTCAGCCACAATACTGGTTGATACATTGATCGTATCATCCAAGAAAGTGTAGGTTCTTGAATATTTGTAATTATCCATTCCCGAACACAACTCTTGCGGGGTCCTTGCATAGACACATGGTTTTGATTCCAATTTTCCAGAGGTCGTCAATGTGGACTTGTCAGGTGATTGTTCAAAATTAGTCGAAAAATATTCTTCCCAAGAACGAACTCCATTTATACCATCAACTGAGACGAGACCGTGGTGTACTAATGGAGTCCAACTACCTGCAAGTACGGACGATCCGAATTCAGGAGTCCAAAAGAGACTCATTCCTCCTCCCACGTATGGCGCGTTCCAATAATGTGGATCGCCAATTGAAGCCCCGGCCGATTCACCACTATCCTTCCACGAAAGTCTATGTTTTGGATCGTTGATGGGTGCAATATAGGTTGGGTGAGGTGCAGGTCGACCAACATAGAACGCCGTGTAATAGCCTGGTCGCTTGACTGCAATCAGCTGCTTCGCATCATGAACATCGATTGTAAATGATCCGGGCGTTGTTGCTGGAAACTTGGCAGGAGTCACTTCGGTCACTTCTTGAAATGCGTGAAACCGAGGAAAAAAAAGGTCCAATCGACGACTGCTTCCTGGTTTGTAGCTATCTACCGACGGTACTCGCCTTGGATTCTTTCCTAAGGGGGCTAAATATGCTTCCGTCCAAGCAGATACTTCTGGAATATCTAATGCTATACCTCGAGCGCCTCCAAACTGCTCGGCATGATAGCCCGCACCAACTCGGTGATTGAAATTAAATCCTCCCAAAAAACTAGTTGTGGAGTTTGGCTCTGGAGCAACTGTATAGCCAAAGAAGCGATAGGTCTTAGCAATTGAGTCTTTAATTTTTTGGTTACAGGTTCCAGTCATACAACTTGTCAAATAGAATGCTGCGGCATGGTAATTCGTCATTCCAATATAAGAGGCATCGGGTCCTTGTTGTTCCATAAAGTATCCTGACTTATCTTGCGATTGAACCCATCGATCAACATAATCAGTGACTAAAGAGGCATCAAATGGGTCACCAGATCCAAGTGCCAGCTGTTGAAACGCTAACAGATAATGTGCAGATTGATTTCGGCAAGAAACCATATCATTTGGATAGAGTCGATACGCGATCCGGCGAGCTCCGTCAGTCCAAGTTGAATGGATCTGCTTCCAAAGAACAATCTCATCTGCAGCAAAGCCCCACTTAATAATTTCAGCGTTGCTTAATGCCGGAAATGGAAACTGTGCACAGCTATACTTCTTCTTCTCTGCCTCAGTTGGATTCATCGTGCAGAACAATTTACGTAAAAAATAAGCCGTTTCTCCGTAACTAATCAAAACTTTGCGCCCCATAGTGAAGGCAATATTGCCTCCAGCATAAGGTCCATTCAAATCGGTCTCAATCGAATTCCAAATCTCACTCTCGGGAAGTGCCGCTAAGTCAGTCAAACTTGCCAATGCAACCCTATAGAGTATTGCTTTTTGACCATAGAATGGATTTTCAAATGGAGTATG
Organism: Pseudomonadota bacterium; assembly: GCA_026390495.1. GTDB lineage: Bacteria > Bdellovibrionota_B > Oligoflexia > Oligoflexales > RGVZ01 > CAMDKS01. Next base: position 9,243 of record JAPLFV010000223.1, read on the forward strand.
AGCCTTGCTTCCATCAAGAGTTGCCAACAATGCCATCGACGGAATTAAAGTATCATCCATTTTAGACACACCATGCACCATTTGGCCTTGATTGTTGGCAATATAATTTGCAGGGTCAGGAACAGTTTGCTCGGTTAACGTCAATGGCGCTGCTATGCTCAGTCGATTCCAATGAGTTGGATCACTCAGAGGAATGGTTGACTTGACTCCGCCTTTGACAATATTCACGGTATTTGCAACTCTTTGATTCGTTGCACCAGTTATGGGTCGTATTACAAGCTGCCAAACATTGTTGTCGGCACTTGAAGCGTAAATCTCACTTGGAACAACAACTGATGTGCCCGGGAAAGAAGGTGATGTCGGATCACGAAGCTGCCAACCGTCTGACGACCCGAGCCATTCACTTGCTGGATTTAAATTTTGCGTCTCTATGGCACTGCGAAGATCTGTCAATACTCCATAGTAAGCATTTGTGAGGTACCCATTAGGAAATGCTCCGAGAGTCACATTTCCACGCGTAATCATGGTGGCAAAATCTTCAATCAGTTTCGAGGTACTACCGATTTTATAGACCATTTGTCCGCGTAGAGAATTTAAATAGTCTCGCTGAAACGCGTGAGCTAATACCCTTTTCCCGTCAAATACCATTGCTCCTCTGATTCTCTTAACGGCAGCGGCACTTGGTGATAGAATTAAGGGAAAGCCACCTGCAGCAAACGACCAATTTGCTTCTGCTAAATCAATCTTCCAAAGGACATCGCTAACACCGACTCCACTCCAACTCACTTGTTTTGGAATTATCGGAACGGATTTCCCAGGAGGAACTGTAACCGGACCATTCACTGGTCCGTAGTCTTTAGCAGTCGCATCAACGATTCCATTTGGATTCACGCCAGAAACATTGATTGGTGCTTTACCCTTGTTTGCCAGCACAAGTACCTCTGAATGGTACGGTATATAAGCGAAAAGGGATTCTGCAGCGAGTCCTCTCCAAGAGTAGAAAATACCATTTTGAAAAGAAACTCCATAATCAGCATCTTTTATGTCACAATCCGCTTCAAAATAGGCCTTTAATCTATTCTGACCTGTGCTTAAGCGAATTTCTATCATGGTACTTGGTGTCGACGCAGGTAGAGCAGTCAACTCATAAACTTTGGTTGTCGGTGATTGACTCGATGCTGCTTTTGGCAGAGAAACAAGAAATTTATCTTGAAGAATTTCACTATATGTTCCAAGTGCTTGATTCACTCTATAGACGCGTAGCAATCCATTTTCTCCAAGTATCGAAGTCACCTTGATGCGAGCTTTGCAGTTCGCCGGATTGTTAACAAGATAAAAGGAAAACGCTGGAGCAGGAACAAAAGGCCCTATGATTGTTTTACCCGCTGCGGCCACCGAAACATCCAAGTTTAAATCCGGAACTTGGGTCTCACCAGCCAGTTTATTAGAAGTCTCTTCATCTCTAGAAGAATACTCGCTCAATCCGCAGCAAGAAATCCCAACAATAATGACACCAACAAAGAATATTTTTCGATACAATAAATTATTCATAAGCTCTCACTTTCTGGACTCGCGAATTCATGACATTTGATAACAAACTCAAAGAATCCAGCTCTTTGAGGCACTCTTTATTCGGCAAGTGGGCCACCTTCTTAAATCTATAGTCCCGCGAATATCGGAGCAGGCATTTCAGATCTCGAAATGAGAAATCTACTTTTATCGCGCATAAATATTGGTAAAAAAACAAAAAGTAGCTAAATAGATAAGAATTATTGGAGGGCAACGAAAATATTGAGGTCTTCACGTGCCATATAGAAAGTATGTAATTCAAGGCGCAAGCGTTGCCAAAGGACAAAGTCTTGTATTCCATTTCAGACTAAATACATTAAACCCTAAGGCCTAAAAGAGTAGGTGTACATAGCGCAGTACATGGGTCTAAACATATTATTATAGCTATCAAATGATGAAATTGTTTCTGACCTCTTGTTTAAGTCAACATTGCCCCGATCGCCATCATCTATAAATCGCCGATTACTATAGACAACTTTTCCGACAGACGTTCCAAATGTAATTGTCGAGCCGTCTACCCACCGCAAATTCATTCCAACAATTCCACCAGCTGTTAACTCTTGATCGTCCCATTCAATATTCGTTGTAGTTGCGGTGTCCTCATATGTATTGGTCCATTCACTGTAGGCTCTCCTATACTGGGAAAAGCGACTATGCATACCCATAAAAAATGATGACCTTTCCCAGGGAAAATACATTGTCATAAAATCCGCTGCCATTTTTCTGCTGTACATATGCCTGATATCGACGTCATTTGCAGTACCATTTAAAGAAAGAGCGTCTGACCCTTTTGCCCCAGAGCGAATAGCTATTGCTCTGGATTCATAAAACGAAGTCAAATCGACGGCCCCACTCAAACCTACAGATTTGGACGGATTGTATATAACTCCTGAGCCTAGAGACATTGGCTCTGATTCACGGCTTTTACCTGGATCTTTGACCAACGCCACGCAAGAGCTAAAACTTACCAGGAGAACAATCCCAAAACTCAAATGGTACCGAACAATAGACAGACTCATACTTAGACCTTTATCTAACAACATGAATAGTTATCACATGTTAGTTTACATGAATTAAATCAAATTTCAAAAATCACAGCCCGAGATGGACGCAGCGCGATTTAAACATCAAAATTAGTTATGTCACGGCGCCTAATAGGAATCATACTTTTGTAATAATTCAAAAATTATTTGGAAGAAACCAATCTTGAGGCATTGAGTGCGACCGTTAAACTAGAAAGAGCCATGGCAGATGCAGCAATCATCGGAGTGAGATTTCCAGACATAGCCAAAGGAATCGCAGCAACGTTATAAACAAATGCCATAAACAAATTCTGCCTCACAATGGACGTTGTGCGCTGTGCCAATAGAATGCATTCAAAAATTGGTTGAATACCAAATCGCTTAAGAATGATCCCCGCTGAAACTGCGGCAATATCCGTCCCAGATGCCATAGCAATGCCAACGTCAGCAGCGGCAAGTGCTGGAGCATCATTAAAACCATCCCCAACAAAAGCAACAATTTTTTTATCGTCCTGGAGATCGTGAATCAATTTCAATTTATCCTCTGGCTTTAACTCTGCACGAATTTCGATCTTGGTAGATATTGACTCCAAAATATCATTTACAGCCCCTATGTGATCTCCAGATGCAACAATGACTTTCATTCCAAGGCTTCCAAGGCTATTAATCAGCTCAGCTGAGCCATCTCTCAACTCGTCTTTCAAAGTCAAAATTGCAAGAGGTGCATCGTCTACGCTTAGAGACATATGACTATATTTACTTTGCAAAAGAAGGGATCGCCACGCTGAGGGAATTCGATCCGCAGACAAGCAGTAGTCTATTTTCCCAACTTTATAATGATGTATAATTTCGCCGGCAGAATTGAGAATAGTTCCTGAAAAACCCTGTCCTGGAATATTATTTAAAAGCTTAGACTTAAATTCTAATTTTTTATCAGCGCGATTTTGCCCAATTTGATTCTCCAGATCAGAGTGTGGGACTGCTTTTGCGGTCGACAATTGAGTCATATAAAATTGGTAGCTGCTTCGCGCCAAAGGATGTGATGATTGAATGAGGCAGACTAGTGCCAATGGAATCCTTTTTTCTTCGTTGAACTCTGAAGACCAAAGCGACTGTTTAACTTTTGGCACACCTTCAGTCAAAGTTCCGGTTTTATCAAAAACAACACAATCAGCTCTTGCAAGACTTTCCAAACTATCAAAGTTTTTTAGTAGTATTCCCTTTTTTGCAGCTTGGCCTATCGCAGCCACCCAAGCTAGAGGTGTCGCGAGCCCCAAGGCGCAAGGACAAGATATCACTAATACAGAAATGGCATTTTGAAGCGAATTCTCAATACCGATATTCAGAGTAAAATACCAAACAAGACCGGTGATAACTGACAATCCGATCACTACTGGGACAAAAACGGCCGATACTTTATCAACGATTAATTGAATCTTTGGACGACTTTGTTTTGCTTGGCTAATCATTTCGATCATTCGATTTAAATTCGCATCAATGCCAATATGCGTCACCTTAATGATTGCTACTTTCTGGCCAATATTAACGCTTCCAGAAAGTATTCTTTCACCTTTCCCTCTTACTACTGGCTTGCTTTCGCCAGTAATTGCAGCTTCATTAGATTCCATTAGATCGTCAACCAGCTCTCCGTCTGCCGCCAACAAATCGCCAGGTCTTAGATAGACTAAGCTGCCAACTTTCAAACTATCAGCACTAACCTCCATTGGACGTTGGTCGTTTGACAAAATCCAAACATTCTTTGGCCGAAGGTTTACTAAATTTTGCACATCTTGAACTGACTTTTCTCGTGAATGATCCTCCAAAGTCTTTCCCAGTAAAACAAAGAACCCAATCATCACGGCTGATTCAAAATACAGGTGAGAGTGGCCCTGCATCATCAGCAAGGCCGAGCCAATCCAACTACTTAACATTCCTATAGCAACCAAACTATCCATTCCAAAAGACAAAGATTTTAGCTGCCCATAGGCATGAATCACAAAATTCCGTCCAGGAAAGGCGATAAAAACTGCAGAAAGAACTGCTTGAACGTAGGCAGACTGCGAAAAATGCCATTCTTGAGGTCCCATAGAAAGCACCATAATGACTATCGAAATGACGGCGCCAAAGATCAGCTGATTGGTCCAAAACTTCCTAGCTACAGTGTTTTCAATAGAGTCTTTACCGTGATTTGTAACGATTGCTTTGTATCCCAATGAATCAATTTTATGAATCACTTCATCGACAGGTACGTCGCCGTCAACAAGGGCTGTTTGCGTCGCATAATCAACAGCAGCAAATTCAACGCGATCCACCTTGCGTAATCCGGCAGCAATATTTGATGCGCACATAGTACATGTCATTCCCGTTATTTTAAATTGGTGTTGCATATGTCCCTTATGATAATGTGCCTTTAACTCTTCCTATGAATACCATTGCCGCAAGAGAAGGACCAATAAAAATGGTCGATGAGAATCAAGTATAAAGCCATGGACTCTGACAATTGCAAAGAGGGAGTGTTAAGTGTTGTTTTTGCGTGTATTTTTTAGCGTTTCCGTACTTTGTCTTTTACATCGCTATCTGGCAGACCCTTTTCTAAGAACGACCTTGACCAATCATGATGGAAATTGGTTGCTAGAGTTTGCCATTGGATTTTGCAGCGATCTATGGGTCAGCTTTTTAGTGTCAATTCCGGTTTTTATGATGTCGATGACCTCCATTTTGATGAAAAATCGATTAGACAATTTGACCCGTACTTTTACTGTGATCTGGATGATAACATGGACTGCCTTCATAACGGCCCACCAAACATATGTTGAATATTTTAAGCATCAGATTATTCCATTTCACTTGAGCTATATCTTTGATGTCTCTTTTCTTAAAGCCAATGGATCGAGCAATTTTGAAATTCGCCCGCTTTTGATAATCATATTAGGCTCAATGGCAGTCTACCCAATCTGGAAAATCAAGCGCCATCGATCATTAAACATTCAGTTGTTTACCTTTCTGTCTTTTGCCATATCACTTTTGGGACTGAGAGCACTGCAAATCGAGTATCGAGTTCAAAAATTTGTACCTGAAAGTCTACAAATGCATTTCTTAGAGAGGCTCATTGCCGATCTTTCCACAAAAAAATCGCTTAAAAAAGTTTCTCCTGAAGAATGGCATCAATTAGCAAAAGTTACAGGACAAGCCACGGGAACATTAGTAAATCGATTGTCTATTAGGCCGGCACAATCAAGTGAGATTGTTAACTCTTTTAAAAGTCGAATCGATGAACTTAAGCAACAACATAAAACTGTGTTCTTAACACTTCTGGTTGCTGAGTCTTTTAGGCCTGCTGATTCTGGATGGACAAGAGACTCACAAGATCCACCGTCGATAACGCCAAATTTTGATTCTCTAAGCAGTAGTGGCATTTTCTATCGGAATGCCTATAGCAATGGAACGGTTACAAGAGCCGGGCAGGAAGCTTGTTGGTGCGGAGTGCCTACTTCGACAGATACTTCGTTAATGAGATCTTTTCGCAATTATCCAGTCGAATGCCTTCCTGCAAAAATTGCTCGAGAAAAGCTTGGAGAATCTACGTGGATTCACGGCGGCGATAGAAAATTCGACAGTCAGGCTTCTTTTTGGAGAAACCAACAGGTAAATCATCTTGTCTTGGACAGTGATATGCCATCGTCTTCTCCAAGAACGGGATGGGGAATAAGCGATGTTGCGCTTTTTAATCAAGCCGTTGACGTTTTTGCTAAAAAGGCTAAGGAGAACCCTGGTTCGATTGAAAATTCCATGATCCTATCTGTTACTAACCACATTCCATGGAACTTGCCTTCTGATGCATTGCCTGAGATTATTCAACGAAACACTTCGCATCCATCTCATAATACGACCGAATATTTTGATCAAGCACTGGGTGTCTTTGTAGATGGTTTAAAGCAGCGTGAACTTTGGGATCAAACGCTCTTCGTCATTGTGTCTGACCATGGAAATCTTGAAACTCCTAGGAATCAATCTTATAAAAAGGATGACGTTTATAAATTTGAGAAATTGCTTTCTCATATTAACCTGACCATAAGTGGAGGAATCGGAGACTTCATAGCAAAAAAACATCCTGAGATAAAGA
>JAPLFV010000422.1 GCA_026390495.1 Pseudomonadota bacterium
GGCAATAGGAACACATTCGCCAAAATACTCCATAAATTAATCGAGGAAAATACTATCGCTGACAAAAAACAAAACCATATTTGTGTTTTAAAATTAAGGAACATCTCAGAGATAAAGCTTGGTTCTTTGCTTGGGCGCAAGGTTGACCCCAAAATCAAACTGCCACACCAACTTAGGTATGTGGATGTGTTAAAAATATCAATTGGAAACAAAACCACCTGCAAAATCCAAATTTTCCAATACAAATCAATTCGATCGATAGGCCCCCAAAAATTGTCAACAGTACTAATCAGAACAAACAATAAGAACGCTCTTTGCACTGAACTTGAAAAGCCAACTCCAGCGCAAAACGCAAATATCAAAATTATCGATAATAAAAGGCTTAGGAGCCAAATATAAGACCAAGTCCGAGCACTCACGATCCTAGCAATATATAGAAGCACAAATCCAAATCTAAGCAACGAAAAAACTAGTGCCGATAGAATTGAAAGGTGTCCGCCACTTAGAACAACCACATGTAGAAGACCAAATTCACGCAATGCGTTTTGTGTAATGGAGTCGATTTTTAGAGGTTCACCTAAAACAAATGACCTCAACCAGTCCCGGTCAATGCTTCTATATCTCAATAGATTTCTTTGCATATATTGTCGGAGATTTCTAGCCATATCACATAGCCAAGACTTATATCGATTTGGTTGCACGACCTCAAACACTACTTCACTAACGCCAAAATTACTGGTCGTTCGAAGCATCACGTAATCGCCGATTTGGCCACTTCCCTTACCCTTAATGACACCTTCATCAGTCTCAATCAATGTTGCCTCTGAAAGAAGGCCGCAGCTGTTCGAATCCACAATTGAACCCATCTTGTTCATTTGGTCAAAACTTCTTGGCACCAAAGGATTGTGAATCATCACCCAAATTGGCAAAACAACAAATATTAAGATCCAATGTTTGGAACTGAATATAAGGAAAAAACCAATTAAAATAGATAGCATATGCCACAATAACGCAAAGGTAGAGGCCGAGATCTCAGCAATGCCTTGCATGAGATAAGTTAGCATGATGGACATTATGATGTTAAAGGGCAGCAAACCAATACTCTGCAATTTATTTCGTTCTGTCATGACGAATTTGTACCATATTTTTTTTGTGATACAATCGTAGCGGCAGGTACATTTATAATTGTCCTAGGCAGGCTAACAACGAAGCAGTTTGGAAATCAAGTTTTCGAGTCTAATAAAGTGTTTGGATATCCTAGCGAAATCTATCTAAAATTTTCCCAGAAAATGCCTCTGCAATTGATTTAATGATTAAAATTATCTTTCGGAGAAAGACGCATTGAGACATTCGAACCAACACTATCCATCTGAATCATTCCCATTGCTGTGGAATTGGTATCAATCGCTTTTAGCTAGACAAAAGCAACCAGTCGCAGCAAGTGAGAAATTCCTTTTCGAATGCATAAAGGCACTAGCACACCCGAAAGCGGAAGGGGCAAGGATCTGGTTTTCAGCAATGGACTCATTCTTTCGAGATTCGACAAACGCCTTGGTCGATTTTCTTAACGCAGATGAACTGTCACTTTCTCGAAAGACGCCAATTACAGAGGTTTTGGCGGCATTATGTGAAAATGCGATATTGGCGGGAGAGGGGAGAAGAGCTTTAGACTATTTAAAGAAGTTTGCGTCTCAAACGAACCTATCAGCCATTCGGTTTTTGTCCGGATGGACCGCTTTAAATATTGGTGATCTTGAAGAATGTATTGAGGAATGCGAAAAGGATGTTGAGCCCACTGGACCCGTGTATACACTACTGGGACAAGCACTTCTAGAATCTGGTCGGGTGGAGGATGCAATAGAAGCCCTTATCATTGCCTCAAAAAAAGCTCCTTCTGATCCATTGGCTTTGGTTCAACTCATTAAAGCTTATCTTGTTGCAAAACAGCCACTAAATGCAATTCCACCAATTGAAACCTGCCGCTTGATCGTAGGTTTGAGCGAAGAGATAGAGTGTTTGGCTGCATTCGTAATCATCGACACCCAAGACTGCCATTCAGATTTTGCCAGATTGACTATCGACAATTTGTTGACCTGCTTTCAACAAGATAAATCTAACCTTGATCTACTTTCACTCTTATTTGACGTCTTTAAGGCATGCAATGACCAAGAGTCGGCAGCAAGGGTTTTTTCTTCAGCTGACTACAGATGCCTTGCCCAAAGGCCAGATTTCTTGATTAAATTTGGAAAATTCTTAAGATGTTCCGCGGAAATAAATTGGTTTAGAACAGCGGAAATCATTACAAGTAAACTTTCAGCGGTAACCAATCAAAATCTTCAAAAATATACAATTTAAAATATTTTGGCGGCGATTTGGGTCGCAAAAAAATTTGTAAATTTAAAATCCTCTAAGATTTAATGCCAATAACTGCGGCACTATCAATCTCCCTAGGAGATTGTCTGCTGATGTGCTGCATATCTTCAACAATAGTCAAGATTTCCGATTTTTTAGCCCATAAAGCTTTCATGAAAGCAGCATGGAGCCCATGTCCAGATTTATAAGCAGAAAATTTACCAATGATCGGTGCGCCAAGCATTGAGAGATCTCCAATGCAATCTAGCAATTTATGCCTAACAAATTCATCGTTAAACCTCAAACCCTCGGGGTTAAGCACTTCATCATCTGATACAACGATTGCATTATCTAAAGAACCACCTAATGCCAAGCCGGCCCTTTGCATCGCAGTTACATCATTCACATGACAGAAGGTTCGACTTACAAATATCGACTCGAGGGCCTCAACTGTTGACCACTCGAAATTTAAAGATTGGGCTCCGATAACAGAACTTTTAAAATCGATTTGCATAGAAAATGAGGTATTTGTTGCGGGCTCAACTCGAATCCATTTATCACCTTGGCGCAACTCAAAAACCTCTCGAACCACAAAATATTTTTTATTTGCATTTTGCAATGCCACACCCGCATCCAAAATAGCCTCCACAAATGGGCCTGCACTGCCATCCATTACAGGAACTTCGGGGCCGTCCAATTTAACCAAAACATTATCAATCTCCAAGCCCGCGAAGGCGGCCATTAAATGCTCAATGGTGGAAATCCGAGCATCACCACTTGAAATAGTCGTGTTCAAATCTGTTGAGTGAATATTGATAGCATGTGCATGAATAGGCAAGGATTGAGCCAAATCTGTTCTGCGAAATTGAATTCCAAAATCTATGTCAGCAGGGTGCAATTCCAACCGCATGTCTTTACCTGAGTGCAGACCAACTCCGGTTAAAACTACTTTTTTCGCCAATGTTCGCTGAACCAAACTCAACATAGATCTCTCGACCTCTAAATTTTATTGGTGAACCAAAATTTCCGACTATCTAACAACTCGCATAGCTGAAAAAAAATGTTAGATTCAAATACAAAAAAAAGGATCATCTTCACTGTATATAGAGATGTACTGCAATATCTGAGCCATTATAAAGTCTACTTATTGCTGTTGTAACTATCTGTAATTTATAAAATTTTTTATGCTTTGGTTCAAGCCTTAGAAAAGTGTGTCTTTTTAGCCACAAACAATTAACACAGGCAGAGTGGCAATTGAGACACCATGAAAGACCTAGATATTGAAATACTTTACGTCTCAAATAGGGCC
>JAPLFV010000037.1 GCA_026390495.1 Pseudomonadota bacterium
AAATCATTTCAAGAATATCTTTGGCTTCCTTTACAGGGTACCCAACCTTGTCACGAATTAACTCGATTAAAGCATCTTTCGTTAGCGTTACATTATCCATTAGTGTCTCCTAGTTGCTTCCCAAAAATCTTCAGCCATATTGTGCTAAGGTCTTGTATTATTATGCATCTTTCAGCTTCACGAGTGCAAGCCCCTGGAGTAAAAAGAATTCAATTTTAATTTTATTGCTTAAAAAAAAATCACTGAACCCTTCAATATGATCAATATTTGATAAAATATTTGAAGATTTACCAAATTCATAAATTTGCACTTCGCAAACAAAATTTGATCCCGATTAATACAAAATGAACGCTTTTAGAGCACCGTACGCAAAGCCGTGCGAGTTTAAAGATCATCATTTTTCTGTTTCAACAATTCCAAAACTAAAGATATAACTATGCATTAAATCAACTCAATTTTTAGAAATATACGGAGAGGTTAATATGATCGAAGTATCTGGACTATCTAAAAGGTACGGCGATATCCATGCCCTCGCGGACGTTTCGTTCAGCGTTGACACGGGTAAGATCGTTGGGTTCCTGGGAGCAAATGGAGCGGGTAAATCAACAACAATGGACATTTTGTGTGGTTACATTGGCGCAGATCAAGGAACAGCAAAGATTGCTGGGTTTGATATTACTGACCAGCCCATTGAAGCCAAATATAGATTAGGATATTTGCCGGATGTTCCACCACTTCATACAGATATGACGGTAAGTGACTTTATTACGTACGCAGCAAGATTGAGAAAAGTAGAATCATCCAAAGTTAAGACAAGGGTAGATTCAACCCTGGAAAAACTTGCACTTGGTGAGGTTAGAAAACGACTTGTCGGAAATTTATCCAAAGGTTATCGCCAAAGAGTTGGTCTTGCGCAAGCACTTGTCCATGATCCTGAGGTATTGGTGCTTGATGAACCAACAGAAGGGCTGGATCCAACACAAATTAGTGAAATGAGAAAGCTCATTAGAGGCCTAGCAGGGCAGCACACCATACTTTTAAGCTCTCACATTTTGAGTGAAGTACAGAGCACGGTCGATAAAATTGTAGTGATAAACAAGGGCCGAATTGTCGCTCAAGGTAGCTATGAAGAGCTTGCGTCTTCACTCGAAGGAGGTAGCTTGTATCGACTACGAGTTGCGAAGCAATCAGAACGCGCCTTGGCTATCTTAAATGGAATCAACGGTGTTTATGGGGCAAAGCTTAATTCATCAGGCGAAGAGATAGAGTTTGCCATCGCAAAATCAACGAGCGACGGAATTATTGACGACATTGCTAGAGGAGTTATAGATGGGGGTTGCGGATTGAGAGAAGTTTCCCTTAAAACTCGCTCATTGGAAGATGTATTCCTACAATTAACAAAATAAAAATCTTTTTAAGTTTGATACAGGAGTCAATTTAATGAATATTGCAACTACGATCGCAATGAGAGATATAAAATCGTATTTTTCATCCCCAAAGGCGGCTGCTATTTTTTGGTTTTTTCTCATTTTCATG
>JAPLFV010000225.1 GCA_026390495.1 Pseudomonadota bacterium
AAGTGCTCTACAGTGTTTAAAAATTTAGGACCTGCAACCTAACTTATTCTGCCTCGTTAAAGCCGATGAATTTTTTGAACCTTGGCATTGATACTCTTTCAAAATTTTGAACTGTCATCGCCTGTATGGCTATGTCGATAAATGCTGAGCCTCACCTTTATCAAACATTCCATATTTCAAATTTTGATTTTATTGATGTTTCCTCAATGCACAAAAACATGCTCTGGATTTGTGATTAGAAATCCTGAGCCATTGCTAGAAACCCCTGATGCAACTCCGGTCAATCCCCCACTTAAAGGTTTGCTTGCTTGAGTTTGATTCAGGTAGCTCGAATAGATTGGACCAAAGTAGGTAAAGTCTTTTAAGACGACCTCTTGAGTTAACTTTTTTGAAGATCCAGGAGATACAGCCAATAGCACTATTGAATTTTTCCCATAGGAAAATTTGTCGACCGAATTTTGGGATCCAGGATACATTTTGATATTTAACTGATTTCCAGCTAACAAAATTTCGTAAGATTCGTCCTCACCACTCGTCAAGCCTAGCGACAGAGTCTGCTTATCAATGATCATTTTACTGATGGAACTATTGTAAACTGACACCTCTTGAACTTGATCCGCATGTGTTTCTGAGAGCTGAAAATTGATGACACTGCGAGTCTGCCCCCAAGTTCGACCAGACTTAAACAGATTCGGTGTATCGATCGCTTTTCCAAAAGGATCGCCATTTTTCAGAGATGAAATATAGCCCTTGTCAAAATTGCGATTTCCATCGCTGCAACCGAATTGAATTAACTGCATACAACTAACGATATAGAACATCGTAATTCGAATTCGTTGAAAGATTTGATAAGAGGGAATTACGCTGGCAACAGATGCCTTGTATCTAGAGACTAGTGCAGTAAATCGGCCTATGTTTAACGTCCTATTCATTTGAGCCCTCGCAAAATTTCGCATTTGGATCCTTATCGCAAAGGTATGTCTTCAACATTGAGTTCTCGCCTTTCAATTGTTCCACTTGACCCTTTAAAGACTTTATTGCCTCTAACATCGGAACCGCCAATTTCGGATAGTCGACAGATTTGATGCCATCGGTACCTTGTTTAACCAACTCAGGAAATATCTTCTCGACTTCTTGAGCCATCACTCCAATCTGTCTAGATTTATCAGATCCTTTTTTCCATTGAAAAAAATAACCTGACAGCTTCGATATCTTCTCTAATGCGCTATCAATAACTGAAACGTTTTTCTTAAGTCGCTTATCCGAATATGTCGTCCAACTGTTTGCGATAGCAGCAGACCCGTCTCCGCTAGCACCGACTGCGAGTTTTTGAGAGGGAGATGTTGTGCCAATTCCGACGTTGCCGGCAGGACTAATCAATAATTTAGTTAACCCGTCATCTTCAAATGTAAAAGATCCGGGATTCGAGTTTGCACTTCCCATGATGCCATAGGACCAAACACTTCCCTCTGCGCCATGCTCCAGAATGACGCCTTCGACGCCAGTACCTCCGGCTGTTTTGATATGAAGTCTTCTGCTCGGATTTGTGGTACCAATCCCGACGTTGCCATTGTCAAGTATTCGTAACCATTCTGTAGAGTAGACCTCACTGGACAGCGAACCTTTGCCAAACGAAATTCCCGCTGCGTTTGGAAAAGACATACCTTGACTAGTACCTCGCCTAATGAAGAAATCTCCAATATTAGTCCCACCGATTGTGCCGAGGGATGTAGCGTATAGTGCACCATTATCTTGCATTCTTGCAACTTGTGTTGAGCCAGAAACAAAACTGAGCCCCAGCGCATTACTACTTGAATCCCACTTTATAACCGGGTTGTCATTGCTCGCCCCGCCGTCATTGTTCAAATATAAAGTCGGTGTATTTGCAGTTACGTTAACATTCCCCGAGACCTCTAGTTTCTGAGAGGGACTCGTTGTCCCAATCCCAACATTCCCAGCAAAATATCCATTACCTGTGTTTGAAACATTGAACCTCGTTGTTCCACCCACCTGCGCATCAATCAATCTTTGTGTTCCTGATCCCACCGCAGTCTCTGTTCTGTTGATCAATAAATCTGTGTTGGCAGCAGTTCCTGAAGCTTGATTGTAGGTTGGAGATATCGTGACATTAACCACTGATCCAGACGTGACGGAACTTGTTCTGTTAGTCGTGACTGTCGTAAAAATTGCAGTGTTTGGTGTTGTAGTACCGATTGGTCCAGCACTAGTAAAATCGGCAGTCGTACTTGCAGTAAACCTCAATTGCCCCAGCGAATCCCAACTAAATTGACTTGTATCGATGGGAATCTTACCAGCATAAGGCAGAATCGTCAGTTGCTGGCGATCATAAGGTTGGTTGGGGGAATGAGTTAGATCAGTGATTTGGATATAGACACTTTGATTAACGCCTGGAAAAACCCTTTGAAAATCAGAATCACTAAGTGACAACTTAATCTGAAACACACCTTCAGAAAGTGGTACTTGAGTCAAACCAGAGGTAACATCAAGAATCGAATTCGCTCCAGTCTCGCTGTGAAAAAAACTTGCCTTCAACGCAACGGGTCCATCTAAGGGACGTCCATTACTATCAACCAATCTTCCCGAATATGAAAAGTCATACGTTGCACCAAAGGAATTGGCGCAATATAGAAATCCCACAATCACAGGCAAAAACTTGGCAAGCATCACAATTGCCCTTCAGACATGAACTACTCAAAGTTGTTTAACTTTACAGCGATATTTCGGCATAAATGGGCGAATACTTTATGAAAATTGGCAGGCACATTTTATATTTAAGTCAAAGAAGATCAGTCAATGCCCAAGAAATCAGTGGCCTAAGATTGAATGTCATGACAGTGGCCAAACGTCCAATCTCAATGATATTACTATTTTGACCTCCTCAAGGTAGCAAGTGCGACAATGATTTCAGTCTCTTGTTACAAAAAACCTAACGCCGAACATTACCCAAGATAGGCTGCTTGGCAGTTTCGAAGAACCTTATTTGGGTAGCATTTTGGATCTATAATATCTAAAAATAGGTTGTATTTATGGAATATAAAAGCTAATAATAGGTGGTATTATGATAAAAAATCTCATTATTCAAACTCAAAATGATTGTAACATATGATATTTATTGAAAGACATGCTGAAGCCAGCTTAATTGAATGGAAGAATACCCCCGACCGTAAACCACTGGTCATTCGAGGTGCTAGGCAAGTCGGAAAATCAGCTCTCATTGAAAATTTTGGTGAACGTTATTTCAAACAAACTCATGTGTTTAATTTTGAAGAAAAAAAAGAGCTCAAGAAAGTTTTTGCTGGTGACTTTGACATAGATAAAATTCTATCGCAGTTGGAAGTTTACGCAGGAACTGAAATCGATTTAAAGCACGATCTGATCTTTTTTGACGAAATCCAAGAATGTCCTTTAGCGATTTCTTGTCTTAGATATTTCAGAGAAAAGAAACTGAATACATTTATTATTGCAGCCGGAAGTCTATTGGAATTTGCTTTGGAGAGAGTGTCGATTCCTGTCGGCAGAATTGAGTTCCTGACGATTTACCCTCTAAATTTCGAAGAGTTTCTTGCGGCCACGAATCGAAAAATCTTGTTTAAGGCTCTTCCACGATTAAATGAAGATAATCTAAACGCTAACCAACTCACAGCGGCAGCGGCAAGTGCCCTCTATGAAGCGCTTCGAGAATATAGCGCAATCGGCGGCATGCCAGAGTGTGTCGCGAGTTTTGCTGCTCACAAATCTTTTGAGCGAGTTAGAAAAATTCAGTGGTCGCTTGTCGAAAGCTTTGAAGCTGATGTATTGAAGTACGCAAAGGGCGAATTGCAGATCTCTAACCTTCAATCGACTTGGGTAAAGCTAAGTAAGATGGTGGGCAGCGAAATCACATACTCAACAATCAATCCTGACGATGATCATAAGCGAACCAAGAACTCAATTGCACTACTAGCAAAAGCCAAATTGATTCATATTGTGCAAACTATCAATGCACATGGCTTACCGCTCGGTGGATCTGCCGATGAAAAGCACTTTAAGTGCCTTTTTTTAGATATTGGCTTAATGTTTCATCTGGCTGGAGGTCGATATACAGATTTAGTCGTAGACGGAGTCATTTTAGATGCCATGGAAGGGCGGCTGGCGGAGCAGTTTGTTGGTCAACAACTTCTAGCAGGACCGAATGCAGGATCTGAGCGAGGAGTATTGTATTGTTGGTTCCGTAGTCAAAAAGGTGCAAAGGCCGAAATTGATTATCTCATTGCGAGATCAGGTAAAATCGTACCGGTAGAAGTTAAAGCAGGAAAAGGGGGAAAATTAAGGAGCCTTTTGCAATACATAAAAACTTATCCTAAAACAGAGCAAGCAATCTGTCTTCAAGAACGGAACGACGTTCACATAGACCGAGGAGTGACCTACGCTCCTCTCTTTAGTATACTGTGATATTTTCAAAACACTTTACTCAACAAGAGGTTCCCTACTTTCACTGCTATTTTGGTACAACCACTGTTTGAGAGTTCGGTAAATGTTATCTCTTAATGAAACTGAATGGGGAGGGCATCTGCACAAAAACTCCTTCCTAGACGCTTCCAGTTGCCTCAAATCAACAAGGCGCCGTTGGTATCGCAATCAGTTGGTCGACGTACTCGGATAAGCGACTTAAGAAAGAATTTCAGTTATAGATAGCGTCTTAGCGAAAATATCGACGCTGTCCAGCTAATTTTTTCATAGACATAAAGCCAACGGCTCACTCATGAATTCGCTCACAAAAGGGTGCGCTTGGATCTTTGTCGCATAGATATGCCTTCATCACTTCATTTTCGGATTTTAAAATCGTATTTTCAGATTTAAACACTGCATTTTCATCTTTCAACTGATCTACTTGCCCCTTTAAAGACTTTATTGCCTCTAACATCGGAACCGCCAATTTTGGATAATCGACAGATTTAATTCCATCAGCACCTTGTTTAACCAACTCAGGAAATATTTTCTCAACTTCTTGAGCCATCACTCCAATCTGACGAGATTTATCAGATCCTTTTTTCCATTGAAAAAAATAGCCTGACAGCTTCGATATCTTCTCTAATGCGCTATCAATAACTGAAACATTTTTCTTAAGTCGCTGATCCGAATACGTCGTCCAACTGTTTGCGATAGCAACTGAGCCGTCACCACTTGCGCCGACTGAAAGTTTTTGAGAGGGGTTTGTAATGCCGATGCCGACGTTGCCAGCTGCCAAATCCGTGAAGCATTGGCGTGAAATCATGTAAAAAAGAGCAAGAGTATTTGGTTCTTGCAATTTCATTCTAAATAAGTTATTCTTTTATGCCCAATAGAGATATAATTAGATGGTGGCGCGGTGATAAAGAGCTTCGGAAATAAGACGGCACAGGACCTCGCTTTTGGTAAAGCAAGCACTCGTCACGCCCGTCTATTGCCTCAACAACATCATCAACGGGCAATCGATCTGTTGGAGTTTATGGAAGGCAGTGTCGACGTTTCGGACTTTAAACTGCCATCTTCTAATAGACTTCATAAGCTGGGCAATGAATTAGCAGGCTACTGGAGTATTACCATCAGAGGTGGTTGGCGGATCATTTTTAAATTTGATGACGGCTACTATTGGGATGTCAAGATCTTAGACTATCATTGAAGGGACCAAGCTAATGAAACAACGTAATCCAAGTCATCCAGGTGAACTGTTGCAACGCCTCTACCTCGATGAAATGGGAATGACTCAGACCGAGCTTGCTGAAAAGATTGGCTGTCGTCATGCCCAAGTTAACCTCGTGATCAATGGTAAACGTGGCATCACACCTGAGTTCGCTCTTGAGCTGGAGCGGGTCTTGAAGGTGAATGCTGAGACTTGGCTCAATCTGCAGTTGAAATATGATCTTTGGGAAGCCCGTCAACACCAAAAGAAGAGAGCTTGATGGTATACTGCGATAGGTACCAACATAGCCACTCTTATCTATTCTCAGCCTCTCCAACGCTGGCGAATTAAGCGTGACAGGATTTGTTAAAAATCGAATCGAGCTTCCTCCATTCGTTCCGTCTGGCGATCCGACCGCTGCAATATCCAAAAGCCGTGTGTAAAGATCGCCACCGTCGATTTAATATCCGTTAAAAACATTTTATCCGTTTACCCCAGTAGCCGCAGCAAAATTTGGAATTTTCTGCATGAAGACCTTGTAAAATAAATCTGTCATACTGAGTACTTGGAACCGTTCACAAACTTTTCGTTATTCGTATATTTAGTATTGGTAAACTGTGAGAGGGGTGTTGGACAAATCTTGCATTGAAAAACTATCCACATAAGTCTTACCCCATCCCCCACTAACATTATCCAACACATATATAAGCAGGAGTACCGACATAGGCACTCAAGCCGGTACACAAGTCTGAAAAGAAGGTGTCGGTGTTGGTTCCGGTCGTAGAACTGCATAATACCGAATTGTCACTTACACTTTTGACATAGACTCCGCTTGGGGAATCCGCACCGCCCGCCATTATGAACGAAAGGTGGTCAGCTCCTTGTGGAATTACAAACGCAGCCGAAGTCGCTGATCCAGTATCATTATCGTTGCAGCCAGTTGTGACGTCAAGTATCGAAGTAGTCCCGGTTTCACTATGAAAGAAACTTGCCCTCAAGGCAACGGGTCCCTCTAAAGGACGTCCAGTACTATCAACTAATCTTCCCGAATATGAAAAGTCATAGGTTGCACCAAAGGAATTGGCGCAATGTAGAAATCCCACTATCACATGAAAAAACCTGGCAAACATTACAATTGCCCCTCAATGAACTACTCAAAGTTATTTATCTTTACAATGATATTTCGGCGTAAATACGCGAATACTTTATGATAATAGGCAGACACATTTTATATTTAAATCAAAGAATGTCAGGCAATATCCACGAAATCAGTG
>JAPLFV010000077.1 GCA_026390495.1 Pseudomonadota bacterium
CCGACACCATTGAGGCAGCGCTAGAGTCTATCGTTGCCAAGAAACCAGAAATTATAATCTTGGATCTTCACATTGGTTCTGAGTCAGTCACAAAATGTATAAACTTAATAAAGATCATATTACAAATGAAACTGCAGACAAAAATAGTAGTTCACAGCAACGCACTTTTATCACCGATAGATGAAGATTTTTTGAATTCATGCCAAGTTACGACTGAAAACAAACCGATGTCGCTTGCCAGCTTTCGCAATCTAATTCTTAACAAAACACCTAAAGAAGAATCACGTCAGCAAGACTATTAACCAGTGAGTAAATGCAAAGACCTAAAAATTAATCTATGAAACAAAGCTATCAATGATTTCTTTTGCTCCCAAGACTGAATTAATTCCGTCAACACTTTTCCCAGCTTGATAAAAATCTTTGTAGCTTGATCCCTTGCTATTACTCTTTTTTAAGAGAAAAACGCTTCTGACAGTGTAAAAAATCCTCATGTAATGCTTCAATTTGGGATGGTGCAGCATCCAGGTTACGACATGACTTGCTTCCAGACCCATTTTCTTAACATAATCTGTATTGATAATTGAAACAGGCACTCCACTGATTTTAACAGTTTCTACAATGTCGACTTCTTCTGCTCGGATGATTGCGTTTTTATAATCCTCATGAGCTGTGCATTCCTTTGAAGCAATAAATCGAGTTCCTAGCTGAACTCCATCGTACCCGAGGGCAATCATAGCTGCATAATGCTCTTTTGAACCGACGCCACCAGCACAAATTAAAGGCAATCCATATTTCTTTAGGTCATTTAACAAAGCTTCTGGAGACTCTGATCCAAGATGACCTCCTGCACGATTATTGACGCAAATCAAGCCGTCAACTCCGGCCTCCACTGCCTTTGCTGCCCATTTTGCATTAGTGACATCATGATAGACTATCCCTCCAAGTGGCCTGACTTTCTCAATCACCCAACTAGGATTGCCAAGAGCTGTAATAAAAAACCGGACGCCTTCTTCTAAAGCTATATCAAGCCATATTTTTAAGCGATCTTCATACCGTTTGGCACTTTTCTCCACCAACAAATTCAGACCGATCGGCTTATTTGTAAGTTTCCGTATATATTGTAACCCTTTCCTAAAATCATAAGCGTGTGCGTAAACCAATGAAACTGGTTGCACAATTCCGAGTCCACCTGACTCACTCACTGCGGCAACCAACTCGGGATTGCTGCACGGATACATTGCACCACAAATTATCGGATATTGAACTCCCGCATGAGACAAAAATCGGTTACCTTCTTTAACTGTCATCATTCACCTCAGCATTTGCATGTTTTTTTTGCATCAGTATTGCATATATTTTTTATTAAATTATATCAGCCATTTAGCACACTTAAATAAGACTTTTTGATGGTTTCCACTTTAACACGGTTGACGATCACTACATACACTTGATTCAATACTCAATTAAATTTGATTTTAAGTTACTGAAATTAAATGATTTAGCTTAAGCTTCCTCTCATTTGATTCTAAGTTCAATAGGTTTTACCTTCGTTGTTGAAAGAGCAAACATGTCAAAAAAAACATCGCACGAGACCGCACCAGTAGAATCGCAAACCGGGAAAAGAAACCGAAAAATCACTACAAGCTCAACCGCTGAGTATTTTTCGAAGAATCTTCAGCAAGTTGGATTTTCATCCCCTACAAAGGCAGTACTCACAACCGTGAAGGAAGCTATTGATAATAGTTTAGATGCCTGCGAGGAACACGGAATATTACCTGATATATCCATTAAGATTGAAAAGCTAGGCAACGGGACCATGAAAAACACGGATCGTTTACGAATTATTGTTGAAGACAATGGCCCAGGAATTCAAAGCGAAGACATTTCAAAGGTATTTGGAGAGTACTTAGCCTCGTCTAAATTTGGAAGAGGTCGATGTAGTCGAGGGCAACAGGGAATTGGCATATCGGCAGCAACGACCTGGGCGCTTCAAACCACTGCCACGCCGGTCAAAGTCATTTCAAAAACAAAAGATCAGAGAAAAGCCATTTCTTGTTCTATTGAGGTTGATCTGAAGAACAACAAAGGCATTTCTAGAGATAAAAGCAGTATTGATTGGGATAAAAATCATGGAACAATCGTTGAATTTATAATCGAAGGGCGTGTTCAGTTAAACGGCGAGGCGGGTTTACTTTCATACCTAAGAGGCAACGTATTGGTAAATCCACATATGACTCTAAAGTATGATTTACCTGAGATTGGTAAAGCCACTTATGAACGAGTCACCCAAATCGTCCCTGAGGTTCCTGAAGCTACAGACCCTCACCCCCACACGATGAAATTGGGGGAATTTATCTCTCATGCTAGGCTTTTTGGCAGAACTAAGCTATTGACCTGGCTTAAAACAGGTTTTTCCAGAATGGGAGATAAGGTTGTTTCCGATCTATGGAAGCAACACAAGTTTGACAAAAACCTACTCGATAAAGGCGTTGAGCAGGTTACAGAAGAGCAGTTAAAAAACGTTTACGCCGCCATTCAGAACACGCAATTGATGGCCCCTTCGACTCAAAGCGTTGTCTCGATTGGAGAAGAAGCTTTAAGTTTATCCGTTGAACGATTGGGAGAAATAAATTTTTTTGCTGTATCCACTCGTAAACCTACGATCTGTGATTTCAAGCCCATTCAAGTTGAAGTCGCTATTGCCAGAACCAGCGGCAGCTCTGAATCAGAAGAGCCTGTGCAAGTACTAAGATTTGCCAATAGAGTTCCCCTTCAATTTGATAAAGCCTCATGTGCAATTGTGAAGGCTATTACTACAGTTAACTGGAGGTCTTACGGTTTAAGACAGCCCAAAGACACCCTTCCTACCGGGCCTTACATTTTTGCAGTGTCAGTAGTTTCTCCATTTATAAAATTTAAAAATGCCTCAAAGGAAACTATCGACGCCTCCGATGAATTGGTCGAGGAAATTCGCCGAGCCCTTATGCAGGCAGGTCAGCGTTTATCTAGACATTTGGCTCGAGAAAACAAAGCCGCCGATTTAGAAGAAAAGATACTTCACCTTGAAAAATTTGGCCCTGTATTAGTTGATACCTTAGTTAGAATTACAAAATCGCCCGACAAGAGAAAAGACTCCGCATATGCTGGTCTTAAGAAAATACTAGGCCGAGATACTGAAGACGCACAGTCAAAGCTTCAATCGGCAGAATCCAAATTGGATGAGGCAATTGTTGCGCGAAAGAAGCGTCTTAAACTGTTCCAAGACGAAGACTCCGCTCTCGATGCGAAAAATAATTTTGACGATGAACAAAAAAACCTTTCAGAACTTAATTCAGATTCAGAAGGAATTTCGCAAGAATCCAATAAGGTGGGAATTGCAGAACTTGCTGACGGCCTATCAAGAAAATCAAAAA
>JAPLFV010000124.1 GCA_026390495.1 Pseudomonadota bacterium
AGACATGTAAAGTCGACCACAATTTTTACAATTTATTATCCATGGAGGTTAAATTTCAGGGAGGTTATGCGAGGCTTTTTCTATCAAACGATCAAATCCCCCTTTTGAAGGGACTGAAACTTCCTCGAAAAGTAAAAGCAGGCGATCTTTCTGAAGAAGCTGTATTTGAACGCTACCACTACAATTCGCGAAATCTCGACGCTATTGATTTAAGCTCTGTTGAACTTCTAGAACGTAAGCTAAAACTCCAGCCTCTAACTTATGGACAACAAATTTCTGAATTAACGTCTACTCGAAAATCACCTTTGAAAAAACAAATCTTGGTTAAAGACTCCTAGCAATTGACTGGCGACCACTCAATCGCCAAACATTTTATTAAAAAAGCCCCCGCCACTCTGATTATTAATATTTTCACCTGATATGTCTGCAAACTTTTGCAAAGCTTCTTTCTCATCCTTTGAGAGTTTTTTGGGAACTATTACTTTCAACTCAATATGAAGATCACCTTTTCCAACACCTTTTAGGTGCGGAACGCCGGCGCCTGCAATTGTGACTCTATCACCATATTGAGAACCGGAAGGTATAACAACTTCCACTTGGCCATCTAAAGTTTTGATCGAAAGCTTAGCTCCGAGTGCTGCCTGAGCAATACCAATTGGTTGAATCAAAATTAAGTCCAGCCCATCCCGCGAAAATCGTTCACTTTCCTTCACATGAAGAACAACATATAAATCACCCGATTGTCCACCAGCGGGGCCCGGCTCACCTTCGCCTGAAATTCTCAACCTGACCCCGCTATCAACACCAGCAGGAACCTTTACATTTATTTTTCTCTTTTTCAGGACCGCGCCTTGACCTCTACAATCTTGGCAAGGCTTCTCAATAGTTGATCCCTCTCCGTGGCAAGTTGGGCAATTGGTTTGAATTGCAAAAAAACCTTGTTGACGTCGAACCTGCCCCACTCCACCACACGTCCTACAATTGGTACGCCCACTGCCATCTTTCGCACCAGTACCCTTGCAAGGATCACATTTTGTTGGACGTTCAAACTCTATATCTTTTTCAACACCGAAAACTGCTTCCTCAAACTCTACTGCGAGGTCATATCTCAAATCAGAACCTCGTCGAGGTCCCGATCTCCTACTTCCACCACCCATCCCGAAAAATTCCTCAAAAATTGAGCCAAAACTCGAGAAAACATCATTTACATCTTGAAATCCTTGACCTTCAACACCTTGGTGACCAAATCTATCATATCGCTGACGCTTTTCAGGATCCGATAGTACCTCATAGGCTGCACTAGCCTCCTTAAATTTATCTTCCGCTTCTTTATCCCCAGGATTTCTATCTGGATGAAATTTCATGGCTAACTTCCGATATGCAGATTTTACATCAGCACTAGACGCATCTCTTGAAACTGATAAAACCTCGTAATAATCTTTTTTTGACATCTTTTTAAAAAATTCCTATTTTAAAATCTTTCAATGAAAACTTTGAGAATCACTTGGGAACTGCCCAGATTTCACATCCACACAATAGGATGAAATTGCTTCTATAACTGTGGTTTCAAAATTTGCGTACCGCTTCAAAAACTTAGGATTAAAACTTAAATCAAAACCCAATAAATCATGTAAAACTAATACTTGGCCATCACAGCCAGCACCCGCGCCAATACCAATAGTCGGAATTTTCAACTCTTTAGATATTTCTAAGGCTAAATCCGTGGGAATCATCTCCAGAACAAGTGCAAAAGCTCCGGCTCTCTCCAAAGCTTTTGCGTCTTCCAAGAGCTTCAAACGAGCATCTTCAGTTTTTGCTTGAACTTTGAAACCACCTAACATGTGAATACTCTGAGGAGTCAATCCAAGATGCCCCATAACAGGAATACCATTTTGAACAATTGCTTCAACTCGGTCACAAATCTCAGAGCCACCTTCCACCTTTACAGCACACGCAAGACCCTCTTGAATCAAGCGTCCTGCATTATGAACGGCCTTATTCTTATCAGAATAACTCATAAACGGCATATCGGTCACCAGTAAAGGGCGCCCTATAACCCTTCCGACACATTTAGAATAATGAATCATATCCTCAATTGTCACTGGAATAGTATTTTGGTATCCCATCACTACATTTCCCAAGCTATCTCCCACCAAAACAATGTCTATTGGAGACCTGTTCACCAATTTAGCAAACGCGGAATCATAGCAAGTGACCATCGCAATCTTTTGCTGGTCTCTTTTCATTTTTAGAATAGCAGGAATTGTAATTGAAGAATCTGGACCAGCAGCATGACTCATTGACGATGCTCCAACGCATAGA
>JAPLFV010000299.1 GCA_026390495.1 Pseudomonadota bacterium
CTTTACAAAATCAAGATGGTGGTATCATTGATAAATCTATGGGAATTCATATCAGTAATGTGATGTTAGTTGACCCGAAAACAAAGAAGCCGACTCGCGTTGGTTTTAAAGTTGAGGGTGGTAAAAAGGTTCGATTCGCAAAATCTTCTGGGACAATTTTGGCTTAGTTGAATTTGCGTTATTTCGGATAAATCTCCTTTCGTGTGTTTGGGGGCGCTGGAGTTACACTCCGGCGCTTCGTTTTTTTATCCCGCTCTCTACTATTTCAAAGCAAATCAATTTAATTGATCTCGGATTTTGGTTCCGATGGAGACCAAGTCCATTCGAATCCTAACAGCCATTTCGCCCGATCGTCCAATTCGATTTGTTGATATCTAATGATAGGCTCAATCAAAATATCGCCCCTAAATAATGGTAAGCCTAGTCCTGCTTGAATATGCCAGAGAAGTAACTTCTCTTTCTTATTGATCCGATCATCGACAGATTCAATAGGCGATTTAGATTTCACTTTAGTCGTTTTAAAATCATAACCCAGCGCAAATGCAATGGATGGCACCCAGTACCAGTTTCGAGTTAAGGCTCCCTCCAATATAATGGTGGTATCTTGCTCTGTGATTTGAATTGACTGTGGCATTTCTGGCTGGTCTGATGAGTAACCTAGGCGTGCACCTCCTCTCCAAAACAGCTGCTCTACAGGAGTTGGACCATATACATACCCTAAAATTTCTGGAAAAAACCTTCGAAAGTACCGATCTCCGTAGTCGCGACGAGATTGCCAGGCCAAATTTATACCCAATGCATAACGATGGGTTTGATCGATTTGAGGAATTAAAGATAAGGTGTCGGGTGAGACTTTTAAGTCTTCGCTTTGGTTTGGCAATTCCCGTAATGAGTCTAAATCTTCTGCACCAGCCGCGATTGATAGCACTGTAATATTGGCAAAAAAAGCCAATAGGTATTTTGTCGCAATGTTAATGTTTCGTTTCACGGGCAGACTCCTGATCTAGCAATTTCTGGGAAGCCTCCAGTTCCAAAATTCTCAGCAAAATTTTGACACAGTTTAGATTTCCAATCGTTGGGCGAATTCTTCACAATAGCTCTCAGGAAGGCCCCTGTGAGAGTACCTTGTCTTGACCAGCGAAGGCTTGAGTCGGGATCGGTTTGATCGTCTTCAGTGGCGGCCGTAACGATTGAAACAGGCATGGCCTTAACTTCAGCTTGTGCTAGTTTCAAGCTAGAGATAAGCCCAGAGGCAAAAACTTTCTTTTCGACACTTGGCAAAGCAGTCTTCGTCGCAATCAATGAACGTGCGAAAAGTGTTCCTATGCAATAAAAAGATCCCCTACATTTTCCAAAATCGCTTGCGCTTTGATATGCAGAGTCTGAAAGAGACTGGTTAACAATATTCTCCCATTTGAATGTGGAATTGGTGATGTGGCGCGAGTTTGCAATTTCAGCAATATTGATACTGGACCTCAAAATATCTGGGCAATTCGTAAACGACCAGCTTATAAAGTCTGCCCACCCTTCGTTCAATCCTCGCATGGAGTATGATTCTGCGGTGTAATTTTTATCTTCATATTTGCCATCCAAAAAGGCAAAGTCAAAAAGTGAGTGGCCAAATTCATGACTTATCACTTGAAGATTTGACGAGAGGGGTATGCTCTCAATTCCTGACCTTTGGAATAATAAAAATTGTTTGTCTTTTGGAGAGAAGGCAGCATTCAATTTAATTCCGGCAGTTCCGGATCCAGTAGATAAATTGAAGGAAATTTGAGGTTCAAATAGGACTGTGTGTTTCCCAGATGGTAACTTAGTCTGCAAATCCGCTGGTTCGATACCTAAAACGGACTTGACGTTGGAATAGATATAATCAAATTGATAGTAACTGCTTAGCATTGCAAGGCTACTATAGTCCGATGCGACAACCACACCGTCTTTTATGGAATATCTAAGGTTTGGGTTCTCCCCTCCAGAAAATGTATCTGCGGATACAATCGATCCATTCACTTCTTTGACACTCAATTGCCCGCCGCGTAAAAACTTAGCATAGGTACCATCAAGTTGATCCAAATCAGTCAAAGAATTGAACGTCCTTTCAAGAAGTCCAAATTTCGCAGCGCCATTTGTATCAACGTCAGTCAAAGTGACAACAATCGCTTTGTATGGTTTATCAGCCGAAGCCTTTTGCTGAGTCAGTCCGCATGATGTGACCGAGGATACTGCAATTGCCGTTATTTGAGCGCTTAGTGTCGTGAATAAATTATTTTTTTTCATATTTATGATTACCATTTCCTTGCAATTGTGAACCATGGAGCTCCACTTGCTGTCCCGCCAAATGCAATCCCTGTTGCTCCAAATCCCATGAGCCAATTATCAGAGGAATTATACTGCGCCTGTAGAGTTAATATTGCTGATACAGACTTAGTCTTAGACAAATCAGAATTGAGACTAATGGTTGCGGAGGTCGAATCGGCTTCTACATCTTGGTAGATTGCACCAAGTAAGTCTGCACGGTAGCTCCAAGCGCTTGAATATTGAAATTCATATCCTCCACCAGCGTTGAGCGTTGAGACATGAACCAATGTGTGATCTAAATCTGTGGTTTCTTTATATTCTGCATTTATTTTGAGATAGTTTAAGTGACCATACACAACTTGGCGGTTTGAAAATTTATAAGCATGGTTCCAAGTAACATTATGATAGTAGGCAACCAAATCAAGACTCGAATTTCCGCTTAAAAATCCAGTGTAATAAGTTCCTGCGGATTGATGAGATTCAGTTCCATACAGCAAGCTTCGCAATTTAACTGCACCTCCTTTGGACTGAAGCAACCAAGGTACAGTTGAAAAAATAGCATTTGTTCCTACTGTAAAGGTCTTTGTGACACCGTAGTCAACGGCCATAAAGGGTGTAGGAATTATTCCCCATATGACTGGTGGGAATTCAACAACAAAGTGTCCTTCTTCGACCACGTTTGCATCGTAGTATCCTGGAAAACCTGCAGATGCAGAATCCCAATTTTGTTGTTGATCATTCGCATAGGATCCACCTCGTTGACCAAATGCAATGTCAACATTGAATGCGATAAGGAAGCTGAAAAATATTTTTAAGTAGGACTCGTATCTCAAGAAGAAGCCTTTCAAATAATTTGTTTATTGAAAATTCTACTTCCTTTTGTGCAAATTTGCGAATTGTAGGCAGCACCATCTAAATGTTCAATTTCATATCATTAGATTTTAATCACTGATCAAGCCTTTATCGCTGGTGCAAACTAAAATTATTGGTTTAATTCGTCAACGCCCCACCTGGGTTGCCCTCTGATTGATTTTAAAAAAGCAACCAAGTCGGCTTTTTCTGAATCCGATAAATTTAAATTTTTGATGAGCGGAGCTCGATGGCCCACTGATGGCTCAAATGCCTCAGGCTGGTCATAGAAGTCTAGTACCTGCAGAAGGTCAGTAGCGCGGCCGTCGTGAAAGTATGGCGCCGTGTCAGGCAAATTGCGCAAGGTCGGCGTCTTGAATGCGCCAACAAAATCACTTTCATTTTCGTCAAGAAATTCTGATTCTTTGCAAGTTTCTGATTGAGTGATTTGTTCAAAGATAGGAATCAAGATTTTTGACGGTACATGTTGAAAATAGGAACTCTTGCAGTTAAAAACATTTTTTTTGCTAAGGATCAGTCCAACGGACCGCCCTAGATCAAGGGTGCTGTTCTCTAGCTGTGGTAAGCCTATGTTGTGAAATTGCTGGTCGCTGAATAAAGGCCCATGGTGGCACTGGAAGCACTGGGCCTTTGTCGCAAATAGTTCAAATCCGCTGAGTTCTCTCATCCCAAATTGACGTCCCATCGATTGACTCAACTGTCTCGATTGCAAAAAATTTGTGGCAAATTGATCAAAAGGGCTAGCTTCTGTGACTATGGTCTTTTCAAATTCTGCGATGGCTAAACCGAACCAGGCAAAAATTTGATTAATGCTATCTTGAACAGGCGGTGAAAGACGATCAAACTCCGTTTGGCCTTGAACTGCTAGTCCAAACTGTGCCATCAACAGATGTGCAGGTTGAGTTCGTTCTCTCTGCGCTTTTGCCAGGAGTGATTTCAGTTGAGTTTTGTCACCTAATGTTGCTAGGGCAAACGCTCCGACGGCCTCACTGACCTGAATCGGTTCTTTCTGACTTGGTATTCCTTGCCCTTCATAAATATCCTGGATCCCTTCGACAGGAGGCAAAGCTCCAAAAATTTGTTCAAAATTCAATCTGTAGTATTTGTCCACGATCTTGGCAACGCGGACGCGGTTGAATCCGTGCTCTTTGTCATTCTCTATGGGACCCAATGCTTGTGCCGCAAGAGAGTCAGCTCGGCCATTGTGAAAAAACCATTTTTGTTGTGCCACAAAAATTAATGTAGGTGCATTTTTGTCAGTTTGTGCAATTCCTGCTGATTTAGATTTACCATCAGTGAAAGATTTTTCCGGAGAATGGCAAGTTGCGCACGATATTTGTTCATTTTTGGAAAATCTGACGTCAAAAAAAAGTTGTTGCCCTAGGTTTGCTAAAGGCAAATGAATATTGGAAAGTGGTTTATCTTGTGGCATACGCAAATTTTCAAGGTAGGGAGCCAAAAGATCTTCTTTGCTCACGCTTTGTGTTGAAGGCGCTGAATTTCTCTCTGAGAATTTATTGACTGCTAAGTCAACGAGAAAATAAGAAGCAAAAAGACCTGCAGTAGCAATGGGTAGTAAGTAAATTTTTTTTAATCTGTCGGACATGACTAATTTCCATCAATTCTTTGGGCCTAATTCCCTTTGGAGTCCAATTGATCTGCTTTTGTTAAAGGATGGAACAAATGATCGACGTACATCCAGAACGATTTTCCGAATGGAATAAACAGCAATGCAAAAATCCCTCCGAAAGCAGCTGGAATTCCCGCGATAACAAAGTCACTCTGGTCACTGAACTTCCATATCATAATCCCACCGGAAATCATGGCTGCGAGTGCCGCAACAGTATATGTGATCATCCAAGAGGCTCCTGAAAAATATCCAACCTCACGTTCAAATTTATAGTTGCAATGAGGGCATCCTTCAACGAACTCGAGGAAGTTTCCTTTTTTTAACAAACTAGTTTTATCACAGTATAAGCACTGCAATTTAATTGCATGATATAAACTTGGCTTTTTTTCTTTTTCCATTGTTGTCCTTAGAAGCTATAAATGTCAGGATTAAAAATACATGGGACTATCGAATGCCGTATTAGAGAGACTCATGTGCGCTACTGCCTTTTAGGACTTGCTGCCAGAAAATTTCCTAAACGTTTGTAAA
>JAPLFV010000109.1 GCA_026390495.1 Pseudomonadota bacterium
ACTCCAACTTTGTACAATATTTTATCAGATCAATAATTTGGGGATTTTTCTTTATGACTCGCTTTATGTCTTCATGACCGCTTTTTTCCAGGTCAAGTCCCGTCATGCTTTCAATAATTCCAACCAAGTCTAATGTAGATGCAAGCTGCTTTCGTAAGTGATAGCGGAGAATTTCAAATTGGAAAATTTCCAGATCTGATTGATCTAAATGTCCGATATTTTGTATCAAAGTTTGAATTTTCTTAATATCTAGACCGTCAAAGAGATACTCGATTTTGTTCTGGTCAGGTTTTAGCGTATCTCTGATTTTATCTATCTTAGAAGGTGGCCGATAGCCTCGTACATATTGAAGTAAAGGCAAGAACTCTTGTGGAATCTTTGCATTGAGTAGATAAAAGTGTTCGCTTTTCAAAATTGAAGTTTGAATTGCGACCTGATGGAAAAAATATGATGGTTGAAATTTTGCAATGGATTCAATTGAAAAATGAATTGATTTGGCAATTGGATCTACAAATATTTTATCTCCAATTTCAGGCGTATCGACAAAGAAGTATTTCTCGTTTCCAAGCTTTTCAACGAAAAACCTCAAGGCTGTCCTTTGAATGATCTCATGACCATGCGAAACGGTATTCATTTTCAGCTTAGCCAATGGGTTCTTTGATTTGAGATAAAAGTCGATCAAAACCCGGTTGCGCATCTGCCTAGAGAGTGGTGTGGACAACACACTTAGGTTTCGACCTCTTTCAGTCTTAAACATGACATTGTCGGTGTCATGAGTTTGGCGTCGTTTATCGACAATGCTATACCCAAAATCGAGTGGGTTGCGCCAGGGACGCCAAATCATTTTCTTTAATAAATGAGCATTTCCGGTGCATAAGAAGATTGCCTGCAAAAAGATGTGTCGTTCCTCTTCTGATTTAAAATCACTAGTCTTCATTTTTGATAAATTTACTGGCAGCTCAGATAGTCCGGGGCGGATAAACTCTCTCCAATTAACGGCAGTGAGCGACTCGATACTGCTGCCATTTATTGTGCTAGCTTCAGATTTTGTAAATGATGACGACAAATTCATACTTTTAGAGGGATCCTCTGATTGAGGAGGGGCTTCTTCGTCTTTTAAGAATGACTGTGCTCCGGATTGTGAGTCTTCTGGTATTGAATTTGAAAACTGGAAGTTAATCAAAGGTATATGATCCATGATTTCCTGCTGGATGACTTTTACCTTGTCATCTCTGGTTTGAACGATGCCCGGTTTTGAAAGTTCCTCTTTCAAAACTTCTGGCTCTTGAAGCTGGAAGTCGTCCTTTTTTAAGACGGCTCTTGTTCTGGCACGACGGAGTGATGCCTTCATGGTTTCGACATTGATCGGGTACTTATCGATGATTTCGGGCTTTGATTCCACTCGTGGAATAATTCGGTCTAGAAGAGGAATCAAACGTCGGTCATCATTTATTTCTTCCAGTAGAAGATATAAAGGAACCCATATTCTCACTTCGTTGGGGTTTTCACGATAGATGTCAAAAAATACACTCAATGTCTTTTGGCGGTCTCTCTCACTTTCTTGCAACCATTGACTGTATCGGATAAGAATCTCCTGCCTAGCCACGCCAGAAAGCTTGATGAGATTATGCTCTTTGCTGGTTTCTTCAAGTAACTTACACCAGAACTCCAAGTGACCGATTGAGCTAAAATCATCGCGCAAGACGTCCACTAACTGAGGCAGAGAATCTCTTTGGGAATCAATCTTCTGAAGCCATTTGACCAAATAGAATGTGGCAGTATCCAAATTGTTTATTGAAGCTTGGCGGACAATTTCTCTTTGCAATAATGCTTTGGAGGCAAGACTGTTTTTAACGGCAAAGGTTATCAGCTTTGCTGTATACTCTGTTAAACCTGATGTCTCCGACCATGAAATTAAGGTTTGAATAATATTTGTTGCTAGAGACTTTGTTTCATCTGACTGGTTCAGAATGGTGCAAAATTCAATAGACAAATCTGTTGTTTCGAGGCACCTGGGGTCCCGCAAGAAGGTGCTTGCGATATGATTTGCATGATTCAAATTTCCGGCATCAAAGGCAGATCGGGCCAAGCGAAGTAGTTCAACGGGGTCATCTGAATCTTTAAGACCTAATTTCAATTTTTCATAGGAAAGAATAGGATCATTGAGCTGAATTTTTGCTATGTCAGCTGCATGCAAAAAATATTTTTTTGCATCTTGCTTTTGTAGTGTATCTAAGGCAAGCATCGTTAATGACTCAATATGTAGTTGATGAAATCCACATTTTGACGCCAGATCTTCAATTGTGGTTAATAATTGATTTGTCATTCAAACTTTCCGAAAAGCTTCTCAGCATTTTTTCTAGTGGCTTCCGCAACTGTGTTGATATCAACATTCATTTCTTTTGCCATGGTGGCAAGAGTTAA
>JAPLFV010000359.1:0-940 GCA_026390495.1 Pseudomonadota bacterium
CCTTGAAACACCGTTAGGACAATGATCCGAATATCAAGGCTAAAAGACCAATTTTGAATATAATAAAGATCACATTCAAAGAATCCAGTTGGTATATTAGGGTTTGAATTTGTAGAATTCGCTTCTTCAAACCCAAATAAATTGCACAAATTGTTTTTGGATTTGGGCTTTTCTAAATTGAAACGGCACACTAAACAAAATATCGATTACTATAAGCAAGGTGATATTCACTTTATTTTGAATGGTCAACCTGACAGTTTTGCGACTGATTTTTCAAAATTGCATGGGCCATGTGTAAGCGCGACAGGTTGGCGTGTAGAAAATGCTCAAAAGGCGTTTGAAGTTGCAGTGTCGCGTGGTGCAAAGCCTGCTCCTAAATCTGATTATTTTCGAAATGGCAAAGCTGTACCTGCAATCGTAGGAGTTGGAGATAGTGTTATTTATCTGATTGATGATCATAAGAATCCAAATCGTTACGACTCGATGGGTTTTTCGGATTTGGCACAGCCTGATATTGTAAAATCTAAGGGTTTTGCACTTATGGATCACTTAACTAATAATGTTTACCAGGGTGAGCTAGAGCCGCTTAGCCAGTTTTATAAATCGGTTTTTGGATTTGAAGAGGTTCGCTATTTTGATATTCGTGGGCAGAAAACCGGGTTGAAATCTTTTGCATTGCGATCGCCTTGTGGAAGTTTTTGTATTCCAATAAATGAGGGCACGGAACAGAAGAGTCAGATAAATGAATACCTGCGAGAATATAAGGGCCCTGGCATTCAGCACATTGCGTTATTGACGGCAAATATGCTGAAGACGATGGACGAATTGAAGGATGCCGACTTCGAAACTCTAGATATTGATGATGACTACTATGATGAGGTTTTTAATCGAGTACCTCATGTCGTAGAAGATCATGGCAAAATTCGGGAAAAGAATCTGC
>JAPLFV010000359.1:966-4192 GCA_026390495.1 Pseudomonadota bacterium
CAAATTTTTTCCAAGAATGTCATCGGTCCAGTCTTTTTTGAATTTATTCAAAGAAGAAATCATATGGGTTTTGGAGAAGGAAATTTTGGCGCCCTGTTTAGAGCAATTGAGAGAGATCAGGAGAAACGCGGAGTATTATGAGCTTTGCCGGAACCGAACCTCGGGGTCAGGAGCCAATATGGCGGGATGCTGGCGATTTGAATGACTTGAAGGCTCACAGTTTATGCCCGAAGGTCTTAGGCGGCATGGCTGTGATCCTATTGCTTCATAAGGGGCAAGTTTATTGCTTTAAAGATGAATGCTCTCATCAACCTGTCCCCTTGAGTGAGTTTGGTGAACTAGTTGATAATACTATCATTTGTCATGCCCACGGAGGCCAGTTTGATCTGGATTGTCCCGGGAAAGCTAAGTGTTTTCCGGTGGTTAGCGATTTGATAGCATTTAGAACAAGGCTTGACGGCCATTCTATAAAAGTTTTAATATAGTTATAGTATTTTAAAATATTTTATTGACTTTATAAAATATTAAAGATATACACTAATGACTGGCCCTTGGTCAGTATTTACCCCATTCCTGTTGTTACCGTTGCTGTGGAGTTGTTGCTATGTTGAACCGGAAAATCGTCCGATTGGTATCCTTTACCCTTTTTATGGGCGCAACCTATTCAGGTTGCGGTACCAAAGTCGAATCCCACGAAATCAAAGAATACAGAGTTGCTCTTGCAAGCTCAGATAGCAAATTCAAACCAATTATCAAAAGCCTCGTTAGTGACTACAATTCCAAAGTTGGATTTCGTGCGATGGAGTTTGTTGACTCTGTGGACCAGGCCAATAGCCGCATTGTGATCACTGAAGGTCTCGAGAAGCGTGATGGAAAAGTGGGATGGGGGCAGTGGTTCGTTGAAACTGAACGCAATGGCCTTGATCTACCCGGCAGCGCCGTTGAAAAGACTTCAACCTATAGTTTTGAAGCAGAGTTTGATGCAGACTTCGTCAAATCAAATAGTGACATTCAAAATGGTGTTATACCGGATGAATTGGCAAAATTATGGGCTCATGAAATTGGCCATGGATTTTTGCTAGATCATCACCCTGACGAAAGAAACGTGATGTATTATGATATTGCCGGCGAAAAAGATTTTTCCAAATATTGGCCGGAGATTCGAAAGTTCTTTGGACGTTGATCCAATAAATTTTTAGTTACCTTGTTGCCCTAGTCAATCTAAATTGAAAAAAATGAATGGATCTCTGACAGAATAAAGGTGCTTCTTAGAAAGCTATTCCAATCCCCACTTTGAATAGAATCATATTCATGCCATTAATTTTTTCAAACTTCCCTTTTTGCTCGTCAAAGTCTGATTGGCTATAAGTTCCTTCGGGGACTTGCTCAGTGTTTGACATTTTCAGTAGGGGAAACATGATTCCTACCACGTCTGCCCCTAATAATATGCTGCCTAAACGAAACTGTCCACCAACAGCTAAATCGAGCGCTATCGCGTTCGAAGATGCGCCAGATTCAAACTCCTCGTCCCCAGCTTCGCTTAGAGTATTCCATTTGGAGGCGACAGAACGCATGGCTAAACCGGCGCCAACATATGGAATTGTCCCGAACACCTTCTTAACACGTGCGCCAAACACAGTAGCAGAGACTGCAACTGGCTCAATTTTTCCTGAGGCCGTTAGAAATGAACCTTCGACTGCCATAGTAGGGTTCAGGTAATAGCTAACAGTTGCACCAAAGCCCAAGAGTGGATTAGGTGCCAATCCGACGTTTATGAGAGCCCCTAATTTTTTGTAGGGAGCAGCTTCTGGTTTTTTGTCGGAAGCAAAATCGGTCGTGGCAGGCGATGAATTTTCAGACGGCTTGCCTTTAACTGGAGACTTGCCGGGCTTCGCTTTTTTTTCTATTTTCTGTTTGCTAGGTTTTTTCTTTGCTGCGTAACAATCCTCGCTAAACAGCAGTGTTCCACCAATCATAAACCCAAAGATTAGTGAGAAAATTCTAAAAACATTCTTGTTGCCTTCCATGGCATCCTCCAAATGAAAATTCAAAACACTATATCTGAACTATCTATCGAACATGACTCTTAACTGCGCTTCTTGAATTTCTCAATTCATTTCTAAAATTACTACGAAGCTTTACCATTTGCGATAGTGAATTTGCGGTGTGTCCTTGCAAGAAAAAGCCTTCTGGTGCCTTCATTTGGCCATCAATGCTTGTCTCTGAAAAATCAATTTTAGTCGAGGACACGGCTACCACGTCGTCTTTTGTATTTGGGCCTCTTCTTTCATTTGAATTTTCGTCAAACTCCGAGGGTTTGTCCAGTTTCGGCTTTTGCTTTTTGGAGGACTTGTTCTTTGCGTTATTTGTAGTCTTGTTTTTGGACTCCGCTCCTGATTGAATCTCTTGCGAATATGAAGAATGACTCCAGAGTACCAAGTTGCTCAAGAATAAAAATAATATGGCTTGAATTTTCATGATTTCCACCTCCAATTGATGCAATTCAATGCGCGATTCTAGTGAGCTCTCAATTCCCGTTCCAAATCTTCAATTCCTTTGTCGGCACCTAAGTCTGATTTTACAGATTCATTTTTATTTTGAGCATTCTCGATCTGCTGATTGTCTTGCTGTTTTACTTCAGTTGCATTTTTTTGAGCAGAATTCTTGGACTCGCTTTGAACCATGCCTTTCACGTCTTCGGGCAAAGCCGGTTTTTTGGTTTCAAGGTTCTTTGCGAGAGCTCGAATCTCTTCATCGGTGGATTTTTTTGGCTGTTTCAATTGACCAGATATCTCTTCTATGAGAGCAAAAGCTTGATCTGTTTGCATTGATGTAGAAGGACTGTCTTTTATGAAAAGTTTTAGATTTTCAATTGCTTCATCATATTGAGCTAGCCCTTTTTGGGACAAAGCTAAATTGTATCGAGCGATAGGATTCGTTTTATCCTCTTTCAAAATTTCGTTATAAACAAGAATTGCCTGCGCGTGATTTCCCTTCGTGCCTTCAATGATAGCTAAATGCATTCGAGCATCTTGATGATTAGGTGCTACTTTTAAGACCCTCTCAAAATTTGCGGAGGCCTGGCTAATCAGTTTGTATTTTAAAAACATAACACCCAGATTCATGCGGACGGATATGTCGTTTGCATTAATTGTCAATGCCTTCTTCCAAAGCCGCATGGCTTCAGTGTTATCTCCTCTTTGAACGTTAATAAGTCCTAAAAGAT
>JAPLFV010000397.1 GCA_026390495.1 Pseudomonadota bacterium
AATATTGGTTTTGCAGCAGGAAGATTTCCATATATAAACAGACCCTTTGGCATTTTACCCCGAAATACCACAGAAGAGATTTTGTGGCCCATATATCAAAGACTCATATTTATTGAAGCGACCGAAATATTTCTCCGACTGTTGCGCGGAGAAACACTTTCATCCATGTCTACAAAAAATTGGCTAATAGATTCTTCATTTTTTAAATCTCAGGATGATTTTCAAGCCATCTCAAAAAAATTAAATGCTCTTGGATTAGATGAATCACAATTCAATTATAGAAAACGCTGGCAATTTGACGACTTGACCTTAGTCCCGAAGATCGATTTGAATTCTAGAGATTATCAAAATTTAACGTTTACAATAGGTTCCCACGATCCATTGGCCCGTGATCATGCTCTCAATATTTGCGATCTAGATATTTTCAATCTATCATTTACTCCCCCTGATCAAATTGAAAAAATCCATGAAGAGATGTCATTGCACTACTTGTCAAAGAATAAGCTATGGTCAAGAAACAAATTGCCCAGAACTGTTTTGACTTTTATTGATAGAAGTGGGCAAAGAGCTAGAGATCGGGCCTCAGCATGTTTCGATACCTATATTGAAGCAATGAGAGGAACCGTCGCTCTCCCGTCAAAGGAGCACCTAATGGCGAGAGCGCTCATAGGTGATCCATTACAGATCATTGAGCAACTGAATCACAGTCCAGACCATGGATTCAATCGAGACGACCGCCTCATGCTTTGGTTTGAATTTAATCAAGTGAATTGCGAAGATATCATAGATCAAATGGCCCTATTTGCTGATAAAGTGATGCCATTTGTCAGTTAAATTTTGTCACAAAAAAGAGGTTTCGATTGAGCGATATTCTTCAAAGTAAACCAATTTTTTCGTTTTCACGTCGAGGAATTGCAGAGGTCGTTGTCCATGGTATAGCTGCATTTAAATCTGAAGGACAAGTTTTAAAAGGCGACTCTGCTGACGTTACAATTGTTACTAGATCCCTTCTCAAACCATGGCAGGCACTGGGCACCGGAGGATTCAATGGAGACCATAGTATGTGGTCCATGTCTATTGCATCTCATTCTGGGCAAAGTATGCATATTGAGCAGCTCAAAAAATTACAGGAAGAATTCCATTTGAACGATGAAGATCTTGTATGCCCTCGAGCATATCCGATGGATCCAGCGATTGGAAGTCAAGCTAAGCAAACTGGAGATAAACCAACGCGACTCAATCATCCTTGTGCAGGTAAGCATTTATTAATGCTTGGTGCTATGAAATCAGCAGAGAGCTCAGAAAAAAATTATTGGGAAGATGATCATCCGATTCAAAAGAGAATTCAGGCACTCGTTGGGCGTGAGGCAAATGAAAAGATTGCGTGGGTTGTTGACAGTTGTGGACTTCCTGTCGCAGTTATGACCGTTCGAGCACTTATGAATATGTATGAGAGGTTTGCACTTGACTCAAGTAGTCAAGCTGTCGTGTTGAAGAAACTTTGGACGGAAAACCCCAGGCTTGTCGGAGGCCTTCGAAGGCTAGACTCCGATATTACTGAAAAGTTAAACGGTAAAATTTTAGCCAAAGAAGGCGCGGACGGGTTACTAATTGTACAGGCATTACCACAGAAAGATGATTCTCTTGCGTCTGTATTTTTGAAAATTGCTTCAGGCTACAATGCAAGTCATTTAGCATTGGGACTCTATTGCGTTCTTTCAGCTAGGCCGGCACTTCCAAAAGTTTTTGAAGACCTGAAGGAGTACCTTAAATCTAGACTTGAGGAATGGGCTCCGAAGGATCAACAATTAACGAATCTATTGCTTAATGAGCGTCTCAGTTAACATGAACTTAAAGACATATATTGTTGAAGAAGTTGATTCTGGTTCAAGAATCGATCAGTATCTTGCAAGCAAAATACCAAATCTGTCTCGCAGAAAAATACGTACAATTCTCGATATTGGAGGGTGTTACGTAAATAACAAGAGAGTTCATATTGCGTCTCGTAAAGTGAACGGAGGCGACAAAGTCCGCGTTGAATATAGTGAGGCGGCCTTAAGCACAGTCAAACAAAAGAAATTTTTGCTTCAGACCTCAGATATCGTTTTTAATGAGCTAAATTTAATTGCCATAAATAAACCACCTGGTCTTCCTTCCCAAGCAACTCGCGATCAGGACGTCATGCACGCAGAAATTAGTCTCAGAAATTGGATCAAAGAATCCAATTTAAAAATAGAATCTTTGATTTTAGTTCATCGACTAGATAAGGAAACATCTGGAGTGTTGCTGTTTGCAACAACATCCAATGTGGCAACCTGGGTGACAGATCAATTCAAGCAAAGGACGACAAAAAAGGAATACCTTGCTTTATGCTATGGCATTCCAAAAGAAAAGACCTTTGAGGTAGATTGCCATTTATCTGACATAGATAATAAATCAGGCAAGGTTTCAATTGTTAGAAGCGGAGGTAAGCAGAGCAAAACCTCTTTTCAATTAATAGCACTTCACAAAGAAAAAAACATTTCACTTATCCATTGTTTCCCAGAAACTGGCAGAAGCCATCAAATTCGCGTTCACTTAGAGTCTCTTGGACTGCCAATTCTTGGAGACAAAAAATATGGTGCACGAAATCTTCATCTCTTGGAACCTGCAATTGCGGATATTGCAAGTCGACATCACATGCTCCATGCAAGATCCCTGCAAGTGTCTCCAAACCCTATTGATAAGCCCGTATTGATTAGGGCGATTCCACCAGAAAGTTTTTTGAATATCTGCCAACAGTTAAACTTTACCCTCCCGTAACCGTTTAAAATTAATGGATTTAATGAAAAACCTCAATAATACAATCGAATTACCCGACTTATTAGTCAGGGGGATTACAAGAGATGGTTGTGAATCGTAAAAATAAGTTTAAATTATGTCTTTTTGCATTAGGCACGATGACCTCTCTTGCTTCGTCATGTGGCCGCAAAGAGCAAAAAATTCAAACCTTAAGCACCACCGCCACCGCAACCGGAAGCGATGGTAGCTCAACAGCAGCACTTCAATCACTTACCGATCCAACATGCACTTCTTCCAAAAGTTGCAAAGAGGCCCAGTTTAAAATTATTGATGACACAGGAAAAGAACCAGACGGCTTGAATGCAAAGGTGGGCAAAGAAATTGAATGGACGTTTCAACTTAGCACGAAATCTATTGAAGGCAGACTTCTGGTTGCCACTAAACAATACCCAATTTGGGCTGATATTAAAAACGGGACTAAAACTGGCTCTAAAATTATTTTTGGTACACCGTCTAAACCATCAAAAGATGGTGAAATTATTTTTATTGTCCGAGATATGATGAAGTGCAAGGTATCTGAAAAGAAATTAGAAACATGTTTAGATGTGTAATCAGACCTCGACTACGATAAAAAAATATCCGTCAAATATGATGTCCAAAAATAAATGTCATACTGGCCAGATCGTCATGAATTACCAATGGCTGTCAAGATCAAATCCAAACTTGACTGTGGCAATTTAACGCCCACTGGACGGACATAAACGTCAGTATTCAAAGATCTGAATAATTCTTCCGACCTTGCAAAATCCTTCTCCGTAGTGACAATTCCTTTTACAGAATTCCAATCAATCTGCAAAAAGTCTTCAGATTTAAACTTCTCGTGATCATTTTTAAAAACACTTCTTACAATATCAATTTTCGAATTTGCTAAAGACCGCATAAATTGATCTGGATTTGCAATTCCACATGCAGCTACATAATGGGAAGCATAGTCAAATGAAGATGGTTGCTCCTGCATTCGAGAGCTGACAAGTACCGGTTCAAAATACTCAAAACTCAAGTCACAAACTTGAATTTTCGGATTAAACAAATGGGGAATTGCGCGGTCACCTTTGCCAGGGAAATTTTCATCCTTAACTGAAAACATCACAACATCAGCCCTACAGAGGCTTTCGGGGGGTTCTCGAAACCGATCAAGCGGCATGAGTTGACCAAATGGCTTAACTGAATCCAAAAGAACAATATTCAGGTCCCGATAAATCTGTCGGTGTTGAAATCCATCATCCAGAATCCAGACCACTGGTTCTGCTTGTTCTGTTCTTTTACAATGCTCCACCCATTGCTTAGCAGCCAATCCTCGACGAGCCCCTACAATCACCGGAACGTTCAACAAAGCTTTTGACTGCATAAAGGCTTCGTCTGGCCTTGCATCCGTCGGCGCGTTTCCAGCAACTCTTTTGCCATTGACCAAGACCATCCAGTGTTGAGACTTCAATCCGCCCTTATATCCGCGTGTGAGTATCGCACACCTACAATGATGGCCGACTAAAAACTCACAAATTGCAATGACCACAGGAGTTTTTCCTGTGCCGCCTACAGCAATATTACCAACAGAAATGACGGAACGAGACAATTTTATTGTGGAAAAAAAACCTCGATCGTAGGCAAAATTCCTCAAATATACAATGACTCCAAAAATCCATGATAAGAAAAGTTTGATCAATATCATGCCATGGTTCCTACCTGGCAAAAATCTGAATACTTGGAGTCAGACAGTAGATCAACATGTCGGCCACGAAGCAAAATCTGTCCTTCATCCAGAAACCACACATCATCAAAATATTCAAGACACGAGGTACGATGCGTTACAGCTACAAGGTATGTATCTTGATCTCTGCAAGTGCTAGTTAACAGCTGAGTTAAATGCTTATCCATTGATCCATCCAATGCAGACGTCGCTTCATCAAGCAGGAGCATGGGCTTTGACCTAAGCAGGGCCCGTACAATAACCAACCTCTGCAATTCTCCACCACTAAATATCGAGTTCAAGGCACTAAGCTCCGAATCAAGCCGCAAAGGCAGTTTGCCAATCAATTGATCCAACTTAACAATTCTCATTGCAATCCAAATGTCTTCTTCATTGAGAGAGATCGCACCACTACCATATTGTAGATTCTCTCTAATGGTACCAGAAAACAGAAAGGGAACTTGACTCACATAAGATCCCAAATTCACGAAGTCCTTCCATCCAATATTAGACTCCCATACTTTAGGCTCGATGATCCCGGCAAAAGATTTCAATAGACTACTTTTTCCCGAGCCACTCTTGCCTACAATCGCTATAGAACGACCTCTACTTAAAACCGCCTTTTGTATTGAAACAACATCTTTATCACGATAGCAAATTGCTAGTTTTTCAATGTTTATAGTTCGGTGATCTTGCGATACCGCATTCATCATTTGAGTTTTGTCTACTCCTGGCTCACTGTTTCTTTCAGAAATAGCGTAGAACATTTCGCTACAATTTCGAACTCCTCCAAATGTTTCACCTAAACTAGCCACCTGCTCCCCCATGTGCCTTATAGGGGTCAATAATGAAGCGATCGTCAGTGCAAAAATAGCGAGTAAACCTTGAGACAATTCGGCGATTCCTGAATCGATAGAGAACAACAGCAATATAAAGGCAAAAAGAACAAATCCACCCCACTCCATAATTGGAGTGATTAACGCTCTAATAAAAATGCTGCTTTTCATTGTATTTAAATACTTTACGTTTGATTGCTCAAACAAACTCTTCTCAAAACTTTCTCCCTGCTGCGCTTTCATAAAATGGAATCGTGATCGAATCCCCAACACGATCGCAGACAATGTGCCCAATTCTTTTAGAAAAAAAGTTGTATAAACGGAAATTTTTTTCCCTGTCCTACCTAAGAGCCAGCCAACCAGCAGTATGATAAATATCAATAGAAATCCCGCTTTGATATTCATTGCAAAAATGTAAAGAACTCCACCAGCGACGATCACGCCATCCTTAACAAACCCAGTCATTAAGGCACAAATTTTTGATTGTAAGAAATTTGAATCGGCCATAATGGAAGACATCCAGGCGCCTGGACTCCTGGTCAAAGTTTCTAAATAAGGTACTTTCACAACAGCAGAAAACATTTTTTCGCGATATAGCATTCCAATTCTTTGCGAAACCTCTTCTTGCGTGAAATTATACAGGAAATTAGCGCAAGACCGTATCAAACCCAAAGCAACCAAGACCATGGGTAACATCCATACTAGCATCTCTGAGTCTACAGAGATGCCATTTTGAAAGGGGAAATATGGTTGCAAAAATTCAGGCATTTTTGAATGAAGCGAAAATTGCTGGCCAATATTCGATCCTAACTGATATCTACCAACTAAAACTCTCAGCAATCCATCCCCTGCAACGATGAGTCCCACAGTTGCCACCTGCAACAACCCCATAGCCAATACAAGATTGACTCCAAGCATTCGTCGCTGCTTCAAAGCTTGCATCACCAATTCAATCATAAATTTATAAGTCCGCAGTCTCGCTGAACTCGCGTCTCTTTTACTCAATGGAAAATCTTGCTGAATGATCATTTGCTCAAATTTCCAAATCACTTAGAATCATACTAGCTGCTCTTTGAGCGGCTTCTGGTAAAAGGCGTTCCGCTAAGGCATCGAACTTTTGAATCATCATTTTTCTCTGAGGAGTGTCATCTAGAAGGTCGCAAATTTCCTGAGCAATCACATTTGGATCTAAATCCTGAAGATATTCATTCACAACAGTCTCATTCATTAACAAGTTCACAAGACTCACCCATTTTAATTTGACCATTCGTTTAGCCACTGAAAAAGTCAATGGATTCATTTTGTAAACAACAGTCATTGGTGTCCGCGAAAGAGCACACTCCAATGTGGCAGTTCCAGATGCAACGACAGCGGCATCTGCGACTTTAAGCAACTCGAGAGAACTCCCATTTAACCAGATAAAACCACTAACAAGACGCCCCAAATGCAAAGCTTCGTGCCGACTTACTTGTGCAGCATCGGGTAATAAACTGCGAATGGATTCCCAAGACAGTGAGGGAGCCAATGGTATGACAAATTGAATGTCTGATCGTAACTTCTGTATGCCGTCCCTGATTTTAAGCATTTCCGGAAGAATTCTATTAATCTCGCTCATCCTACTACCAGGTAGAAACGCAACGATCTTTTTAGTCTTCAAAAGACCCAAATCTGCGGGTAAAAGACTGATTTTACTCATTCGATCCCAATGTGGCGAGCCAACATAAGTGTAATTGACACCATGAGCTAAAAAAAAGTCTTCTTCAAATGGTAGAATCCCCAAAATACGATGAAAATTGTCTTTAAGAGCGGCCACACGGCCGGCGCCCCAAGCCCAAACTTTTGGCGCAACATACTGATAGACGGCAACTTGACGGCCTTTCAATTTTTCAGCAAGGGGAAGGTGAAATCCAGGTGCATCTACTAATATGACACAAAGAGGATTCAT
Source organism: Pseudomonadota bacterium (assembly GCA_026390495.1). Lineage (GTDB taxonomy): Bacteria > Bdellovibrionota_B > Oligoflexia > Oligoflexales > RGVZ01 > CAMDKS01. The sequence goes on from JAPLFV010000397.1 coordinate 7,310, forward strand.
CCTATCAATCCAACCCAAAATTCTGCTTTCCATAAGCTTAATGTCGCACAATCGCTTTGCAACTTCGAGTATGCCCATGACACTCAACTCATCGATACTGGCTATCGATTGCACTCCGGCCTCCAGCATTGTAGGTCCAGTGATGCCAAAAAAATGTATTCTAGGATTTATTTTTTTAAATGCACGAACTAAATCTGCCGCTAGTAGATCGCCAGAATATTCGCCGGCAGAAATAAATATGCACTGATCCATTGTCAGCGACATATTCCTCGATCTCCCTTTTTAAGGAACTCGAGCCACAAAGTTTTATGCTTTGAGTCTTCAACCTCAGATTCTATGCGTCGTACCGCCTCTGCCAGCAATAAATTACTGTCAAAAACCAAGTGGTACATTTCTTTAATGGATTTAAGGTCATCGGCCTTTGCACCGATTCTTCGAAGCCCAACAACATTGAGTCCATTGATAGTTGCTCGATCTCCATGAACCATTCCGTAGGGCACGACATCTTGAGCTACCATAGCTCCACCAGCGATCATAGCTAAACTTCCAATACGGCAAAACTGATGAATCGCACAAAGACCACCCAGCACAGCGCCGTCACCTACTGAGACGTGCCCAGCGATTGCCACTCCATTTGCCACAATCGTCTGATTTTCAATGACACAATCATGTGCCACATGGGTAAAAACCATAAAGAGATTTTTTGATCCGATCCTGGTAATCCCTCCACCGCCGGCAGTCCCTAGGGAAACATTGCAGTACTCGCGAAACTGATTGTCGTCGCCAATTTGTAGGAGAGTGTCTTCATCTCGGTATTTTAAGTCTTGTGGACGAGACCCAATACTAGCAAATGGCGATACCAAGTTTCGACAGCCCAACGACGTATTGCCGTCTACAACCGCATGAGCACCAATTGTACAACCTTCGCCAATTGACACTTTTGGTCCAATGACTGCATACGGGCCAACAGTGACATCTTTACCGAGTCGAGCACCGTTACCTACAATTGCAGTTGGATGAATATTGACACCTGTCATGAGAAACGTCTCCCTGTTGCTCAATATCGAAAACCCATTTTCCTATTTCATCATTGCGCTAAATTCTACTTCTACAGCTTGCTCGCCATCGACGGTCAAACTAGCTTCGAACCAAAAAAAATGCGATTTTGTCCTCTTCAAGGTCACATTATAGTGAATGACATCTCCTGGAACAACTGGCTTTCTAAATCGCGCATTTGAGATTTCTGTGAACAAACAGGCCTGACATCCACCTTTACTAACACTTCCCAATAATGTTGCGGCCTGGGCTGCTCCTTCCACAAGAACCACACCTGGTACAATAGGATTGTTTGGAAAATGCCCCTGTAACATTGGATCGCTGATCGTGACATTTCGAATGGCTACAATTTTTTCATGTGGAACTAACTCAATAACACGATCTACAAATAAAAATGGATAGCGATGAGGTATTAATTTCTGAATCTCAATCACATTCATAGGAATTTTTGGAGTTTCCATAACATTCATAGGAATTTTTTTTTTTTTTTTAGACTATTTCTTTCCAATCTTACCGTATTGATCAATGACCTCTTTGGTCAAATCAACAGGCTGATTAACATACAATAAACCGGCAGAATTGATTTCAAACACAACATCTAAGGTCTTTTCCTTTGCCATTTTTTGGACTATACCTTCCACTTTGGCAGCAATTCCTTGAGTCGCTTTTTGTTCTTTCTTTTTCACTTCTTCACGGAAAGCACCTTCGTCATTTCGCAATGACATAAACTTCTCTTGAAACTCCTTTTGCTTATTTAATTTAGCTTCATCGCTCATTAAAGATGCTTGACCTTGCCAATCTTTGTTCATTTTATCGAGTTCTTCACGACGCTTAGTAAACTCACCCTCTTTAGCTTTAATTTCTTTCTCGATTGTGGCTCGGGCGTCTTTGCCCTCTTGAACATTCAAAATAACAGCCTGCATATCGATAATACCAGTTTTT
>JAPLFV010000126.1 GCA_026390495.1 Pseudomonadota bacterium
CCCGGTGGTTCGAACCTACAAAAAAATAACAAATAAATCATATCAAAGATAAAATTCGTTTCAGAACGGTCAATATTATCAATCCTCCTGAACTGAATGACACCTACCAATTCATCTTTTGCCGAAACATGTTGATTTATTTCGATAGCCAGCAAGTTTCTTCAATTGTGAATTTCCTACACAGTCACTTAGTAAACAGTGGTTACTTCTGCACAGGTGTAAGTGAAACGAGTGCGCTATCTACTCCTAAGTTCAAATCGTTTTCAGGAGCAATTTTTGAGAAAATTCCAAGTACAAATGCGCCTGAACATAAGTCGAAATTATCATTGCCCTTAGTCACAGATTTCAGGAAGTCCTTTAAACAATCAACCAAGATTTTGATAGTGGACGACGAACAGGATATTCTAAACGTGATGCAGGAAACATTAGGCTCGTTTGGTTACGATGTGGATGCCGTCAATTCTGCGGATTTGGCGCTCGATAGAGTGAGAAGTCAAGACTATGGTTTAATTCTTTCCGATTATAAAATGCCCATGAAGAACGGCCTCCAGCTATGCAAATCTGTTAAGGACCTTGGATTTGCCGGTGCGTTTGTTATCATCACAGGATTTGCAGATCAAAAGCTAACGGAACAAGCTCTCCAACTAAAATGTGCAGAAGTTGTATTGAAGCCTTGTGTCAGCACAGATCTCAACAGGCTTGTCAAACATTACATTGGATCTCCGACAAAAGAAGGTGCGACTCTTCCAAAAGCCGTAGATTTGATGCTATTCGGATCTTCGACCGGTGGGACCGAGGTTCTGGCTAAATTGCTAAAAAAATTGCCCTCTGATTCCCCGCCAATTGTCATAGTGCAGCATATAAGCAGTGGATTTGCTCAAGACTTTGCAAACAGACTTGCAAGTATCAGTAACTTGACACTGGGCAGACCCAAAAATATGGAAGTTTTGCTAAAGGGGCATATTTATCTTGCTACCGGGGACTATCATATCGGCGTAAAACAAACGCCAAATGGACTTTGCCTTCTAGTAAGCGACGCTGATGCAATAGGAGGTCATAGGCCAGCTATCGACTACCTTTTTTGCTCTGCCGCCTCAACTAAAGTCAGAATTATGGCAGGGATATTGACGGGAATGGGGAAAGATGGAGCCTATGGCCTTAGCCTTCTAAGACAACAAGGAGCACTAACAATTGCTCAAGATGAGAAATCTTGCGTTGTCTTCGGTATGCCAAAGGAGGCCATTGCCATAGGTGGGGCATCAATGGTCTGCAACATTGAAGAGATCCGAGCAATCGTGGAAAAAATCACTGGTACCAATAAGGTTGCTGCGTGAGTTCAGGTCTTATTGACACTCTCTGGAATGAAAATCGTCACTTTTGTCCCTTGTTTTTCAGTTAGATTAGACTCGCACCATGACTCGATTTGCAAAGTTCCCAGGAATTTTTCCAAAAAAAACTGAGCAATCATGACGCCTGATCCCGTACCCATTTCACCGGACAGTCCCCGTGTGGCAGTGCGTTTTCGCCTTCTTGTAAATGAACTAAGAGCTTCCTCATTCATTCCTGGACCAAAATCTCTAATGACAATTCGCATCCGATTTTGCTGCACAGAATCATCTCTAACAATGCAAAACTGCAATTCAATTTTCCCGTCAACAGGAGAGAACTTTATTGCATTACTTAAAAAATTTCCGACGATTTGATGCACAAGAAATGATTTTGGTATGTTGATCATCGAATCGGTTGGGGTTTCATTCAAAATGTCTAATTTCACATTTCTTTCACAGAGCTTGTCCTCAAAGGTCGAGTTGATGTCATCAATGATCTTTTTAGTGGAAACTCTTTGATTTGGCTCAGTACCTTGAAAGAACGATTTTATATCAGTCGTTAACTCGACCAATCGAGAGAGTGCTGCTGAAGCTTTGGTTAATTGTGGAATTGCTGTACCCGGAGGAAGGCTTGAAATGCCCTTAATGAGGTTAAACTGACCCACCGTTAACGGAGTAGCAAAATCATGAAACATCAATCTCAAATATATCTCAAGCATCTCAGATTGTTGCTTTATGCTTTCTTGTGCCCGATGCATTAAGATTGAATTTCTAACCCTTAATTTCAACTCAATTTCATCAACG
>JAPLFV010000227.1 GCA_026390495.1 Pseudomonadota bacterium
CCGAGAGCTCAGTTTCAAGTCCAAGCTGGCTCAACTGTCCGGCGATAAAATTAGCCTGCCATAAAGCAAGCTTGCTTCCGCGAGTTGCTAATCTTGGAATCTGGCGAGAATTTGTTTTGTTAGGAGGGGAAGAATGTTCCATATTCATCTTTCATTGATCTATTCGTTATACAGTTTTGAATACGCTACCTGGTTTTATAAAGACCAAAAACTTGTCCAATGCTTTGCGCAAGCTTCAGGGCCTCTTCAGGCGGAGATGTTCGCAAGCTTTGGGCAAGATCACTTGTGAGTTTTGATGTAATGGAATCCAACATTGCATTAAGACCCTTCTTTTGCTCATTTGTTAGATTGACAAAAAGTTCCTTTGAAAGAGTTTTTTGACTCTCTCTTTGCAAAGTACTGGATACATGATCGCGCCATGCTTCCATAAGTGGCGCTAGCTTTTGTGTCTTTAGCCATTGGCCAAAAATTTCTGTCGCATCTGTTATAAATGATTCAGCTTGGGCGCATGCTATTTTACGATCTTCTAAATTTTGATCAACAACCTGTTTAAGGTCATCGATATCAAAAAGATAGACATCATCAAATAGTGAGCAGTTTGGATCAATGTTTCGAGGCATCGCAATATCAACTAGAAACAACGGAGTATTAATGGATTCGACCTTGCGCAGCTTCTTGATCATTTCTTCAGTAATAATATAGTTGGACGACCCTGTCGCAGTGATAACGACGTCAACCTCTCGCAAGGAATTTTGTATATCATCAATGTGGATCACAGAAATTCGCTCATTAGAGCTTGCTATTTGATTTGCAACTTGATTGGCATTTTCGATCGTTCTATTTGCAATAGTCAATTTCTTCGGATTATAGGACCAAGCATACTCTGCTGCGACTCGTCCCATTTCGCCAGTGCCAACAATCAAAAACCGACACTCCGAAAGATTCTGGAACATTCGTTTTGCAAGTGAAACGGCAGAATGACTAATGCTTACAGTGTTCTTTCCAATATTTGTCTGGCTTCGGACTTTTTTTGCAGTTGCTAGGGCTTCTTGAGAAAGACGCGACAAAATAGTTCCAAGAGTGTCACATTCGGACGCTAAGGCAACAGCATCGCGAAACTGGCCCGTGATCTGAGTTTCACCAGGAATCAGCGAATCCAAGCTGGACGCTACGCGGAACAAATGCTGCACGGCTTTGTCACCAGCCAGGCAATATGTTTTATTTTGCAATTTGTCGCCAGCTGTTATTTTACTATTTTCCGCCTTGGCTTGGCGCTGCAATTCAATCCAAACCTGAATCAAAAATTCGTGAGGTTGTTCAATCTGCATTTTTGGAATCACTATGATTTCGAAACGATTGCAAGTGCTAAGCACGAGCAGTTCTGCAAAATTAAATCTTACACATAGGTCCTGTAAGATTCCTTGTAAGATGTCGCGATCTATGAAAAAGGTCTCTCGTAGTTCAAGGTTTGCAGTTCGGTGATTTGCTCCGATACAATATATGAGGTCTTTCATGAGCCATAGCCCCAGTTCCAGGTAAACGCCATGCCAAACCAGCTGAGTGCTAGAAGTGCAAATCCAACTAAGCTCATTCGTGCAATTTTATGTGGTCGGTAAGAAAGAATTTTTGCCAAAACTAAGATGGACAGGTACCAAGCCCAAACCATAATAGCCCAGGCAATTTTCGGCGTCAGTGAGATGGCGGTTACATGGGAAGTTTTAACGACAATGGCACCGGTTATGAGGCTAATGGTAATGAATGTAAAACCAATCCATAGTGTCGTAGACAGTGAACTTGCAAGAGTCTTCATGGCTGGATATGAAGACGGTAGGGAGATTAAGTCTCTAGATTTGAGTTTTCTCTCCTGCCACAATAAAAGAAGGCTGATGGAGCATGCGATAGCTGCAAATGCTTGGCCAATAACAGCGCTTCCAATGTGAATTTTTATGCTAAACCAGTCAGAAGCTGGCATTGATCCAAAGGCATAGAAAGAATTCGTTGCAAAGAATGAATCCAAGAGCAGTATCAGACTCACGATGGGAGACATGAAAGTCCCAATCAGGCCGAGGTTCCAAAATCGCCATGCAATGATGCTTAGCCAACCTAAAACGATGCAAAGCCAGATTCCGGAGGACGACACATTAAAAAAGGGCATAAGTGTGACCGTCAATGTGCCAGCGACAAAGCCCATTTGTGCCAGGCGACTTAGTAGATTGGCTCGTTGAGAGGGATGAAATCCCCCGACAAACAGACCGGAGGATGCTAAAAAAAAGAAAAGGCTAAAGACCAATAACATGATTTCAAGAGGTGGCATGAGCGTCCTTTAAAGGTCATTCGACAATAGGGCAGAATATCACGAATTTTCTAGATTTCCTCAATAATATTCGAGCGGAACTTTAAATGGATCGTTCGGGTTGAGAGTTAGGAGTCATTGAATCATTCGTCGCAAAATATGCGTATTTTAATGGTGCTTAAAATATTTTGTATGAATTAGTTAAAAAGTGTATAGAATAATCGGACTTAAATTTGAAGATAGGTTTGATGAATGGATGCAAGCAGTCAATTTTACGCCAATCATGTTAGGCTATTAGGCAAGATATGGCAGCCTTGGACCTGGAAGGACTTTGCCGCGACCCAGCAGCCAGCATGGGACGACGCAGAGTTGGCTAGCTCCGTTTCGCAAATTGGGTCTTTGCCCCCTTTAGTCTCCGCTGATGAGATCGAACAATTGCGACTGAAAATTGGAATGGCGTCATCTGGTCACGCCTTTATTCTGCAGGGTGGCGATTGTGCTGAAAGGTTTCAAGATTGCAATGCAGAACATATTTCTGGACGTTTAAAAATATTGATGCAAATGAGTTTAATTTTGGGATTTGGGACCAAGAAGCCGGTGATTCCTATTGGAAGGATGGCAGGTCAGTATGCAAAGCCTCGCAGTGAATTGATAGAGCGAACATCTGACGGACAAGAGATCAATTCATTTCGCGGTGAAAATATAAATAGCTTTCGAGTTGTAGCAGACGGTAGAAGGCCTGATGCAAAGCGTTTATTGCAAGCCTATCATTATTCTGGCGCAACGCTTAATTACATTCGAACCATGATGCAAAATGGATTTTCCGACATTCGCAATTTAGATAGTTGGAAATTGGAATCTTTAAAAAAAGATCTTTCTTGGGCGCGATATGAAAAAATTGTCAGCGGTCTTAGAGATTTTTTTCAGTTTTTAGACTCGATGGGTACGACAGTTCAAGGTGGTTCGAAAGCACATCAAGATTCATTTTATGTTTCTCACGAGGCTCTTGTACTGCCTTATGAGGAATCCATGACTCGTTTTGTGCCTAGTTTGGGTCGATGGTATAATTTAGGCGCGCATTTTTTGTGGATTGGCGACCGAACTCGTCAGTTAGATGGTGCCCATTTAGAGTACTGTCGAGGAATCGGCAACCCCATTGGTGTCAAGCTGGGCATGGAATCTGACCCCTATGAGATTTGTCAAGTGATTCAAAAATTAAATCCTCATTGCGAACCAGGAAAAGTGACCTTGATAACAAGATTAGGGGCGGCGAATGTTCAGCGGAAATTGCCGGTATTAATTGATGCTATCAAAGCGCAGGGATTAAATGTCATGTGGAGCGTAGATCCCATGCACGGAAATACCGAAAGAAGTTTAGATGGTCGAAAGACAAGAAGATTGGAGAGTATCATTAGTGAGATAGAGTCTTCATTTGAGATTCACAAGCGATTGGGTACCGAAATCGGCGGTATACATTTGGAGATGACTCACGAGCCAGTTACGGAATGTCTGGGAGGAGCAGAATCTATTGAGCCCATTCACCTTAATCAAAGATATGAAACTTGGTGCGATCCACGGCTTAATGGGTCGCAAGTGTTAGAGCTTGCATTTCGGGTTGCTCACATGATTCGTAACTCCTAGTTTAGTAAAAGAAATCTTTCGAAATTTTAATTTTATCAAGACCCGTAGTTTGGGTCTTACTTCAATTTTTTTTATGAATAGCCGAATGCTCTTGCACGCAACTGACTAAAGAGTATTCGGAGGACGTGTTTTTCATGGCGGCACCTGTTAAGCCTAAATTGTCTTTGAGCATGGTTAAAAATGCAGTGATTATCGATGGCGATAATTCGATGCTTTCATTAGTGGGCAACTATTTAACTAAAGCAAGCGTAGGTGGTTTACAGAAATTCAACTCAGGCGAGGAAGCTTTTAAGTATATCGAACAAAATCCAGTCGATTTAGTTATTCTCGATTGGAAAATGAAGAACCCGACTGGATTGGCGTTATACGAAAAAATTCGCGCTATGGAAAATGCGATTCAATTACCTATTGTACTGATTTCTGGAGTCGTGACAGCAAATGATGTTCAAATTGCGCAAGTCGACAAGTTTGCAAAATTTATTGTGAAGCCTTTTGCAGAAGAAGTTTTTCTGTCATCGATTTCGAAATTTGTTGGCAAACCATCAACGGCTCAAACCAAGAATTCTCAAACTAATTCTGGCTCAGAGCCTGGAAAAGCTGCTTCTGCAGGTCAAAACCAAACAATGACCAACAGCCAAGGTAAGCCTTCGGATATGCAAATTGTACGTAACGGTTCAAATGTAAAAGACGATCAAGGCGGCCTCGTAATTGTAGCTGGAGGTAAGGCCAATGGACTTGGCCTACAGGTGGATAAAGGTCAAAGAATATCAGGGAATGGAACCGAGATATTTGATCAAGACGGCCCAGGTCCGGCAATGAACGCCCGCCAAAGTGGTCCAGGACAGGGTGATGAATTTTCAGCTGTTCAGAAGCGTGATGCTGGAAGCGACATGGAAATTCGTCAGTCTCGCGCAGGAAATGGAAGCGAGATTGACGCGAAGCAAGAAGGGCATGCTGGGCAGGGTTTTTCCATGAATCAAGAGGGCTCAGGTCCTGGTTCTTCGATGAACGGGTCTTTTGCGAAAGACGGGATTGGTGGACCTGGTTTTGATGTTAATGTCGAAGGTCCAAAAACTGACAACAATTTTGATGGAAAATTTCAAGCGCAAAAGCCTGGCGCTGCCAATGACGGCGAATTTGAAAAGCTGAAGGCAGGTAACTCGGCGAATGCTTCGATGCCATCAAATCAGTCAGGTATGGGCTTCAATGTCAACGCACAGAACCAAGGATTGCCAACAGGGCAAGACTTTTTGGATCCCCAAAATAATTCGGGATCTGGAGGCGATGCAAGTCAAAGCAATGGTTCTGGGAATGGATTTAACGTCAATCAGAATGGTGCCGGGAGTGTTGGGGACATATCAGGGACACAGCAATCTTCTCCCGCAAACGGCCAAGATTATCAATTTTCAGGAACTGAATCCGGCAATAACGCTTCGGATGGAATGAATCAAGATGCGGACCGGGTGATTCCAAAACCTGCGGGATTTGCATTGGATGATGGTGCCGATGCGAAACCAGAGCGTGTAAAGAAAAGTTTATGTAAAGCAGTAGTTATGGGGAGTCAGGTAGAGGTTTTTGTTCCCTTGGATGTTCTCGTTGTTGACCATGATGAAGCGCAGCAGAAATTGATCGCACAGCACTTGACTGAGATAGGTGCAGAAAAAGTTCAATGCCTAAGTGAGTCACCGACAGCTTGGGATAGAATTCAAACGGAGCCCTTTGACTTGATTATCATTGATTGGAAATTGAAAGGTCTGTCTGGACTTGCGCTTTATAGCAGAATCAGAGAACGGGCTGAAACCGCCTCTACTCCAGTGATTGTGATATCCATGGCGAGAACTCGATCTCGCTGGAGTTTGGTGAGTTCTTTGAGGGCGCGG
>JAPLFV010000125.1 GCA_026390495.1 Pseudomonadota bacterium
GACGCAATTTGATTAAGTTGTTCCGCCTTTCTTGAAATCTCTATATACGTCGCATTTTGCTCCACAGAGTTAAATTCTTCTCGGACCGCAACGTGAAAAGACGTCTCTACCTTCACTAAAAAAACAGTCAAACCTGGGATCGTAGCCAATCCGGCCATAAACAGTCCGGCATCGTACCGAGGATAATTTAAAAAACCACCTTCGAGCCTTGTTGAAGTCATAGGATGAAACCAAAAAGTTAGTCTATCTACGCATGTTGCCAGAGCAGAAACGATACCAAGGTAGATGTACCGGCGACGTGCGGAGAAGTATCTCAAAACATTTGGTGGATTTTCACTCCACAGACCAAATTCTCTATGCAATGCAATTAAAATAACCCCCAATACTACAGTTTGACCACATATCCAGGCATACAAATTTACGACAACCCCTGAGATTTTGAAAAAATAGAAACTATATTTCAAAGCAATCGCAACTGAAATGCCAAAGACATAAGAAAAAACGATTAAAAAATATGATCTAGTTGCGCTGGCGAAAATTGAACTTGCGTAAATTGCTCCATGGATACCGCTGAGTAAAATAAAGAAAACGTTGTAAGGTGCAGAAATTTTAAAGATTGTTGCCAGAACAGCGCTAGTCACGCAGCTAATGCATAATCCAGCAAGCGCCGACCTAGCAATCAATTTTGGTATTGTGTTCAAATAATAGAGATAGATTAAATCCGAAAAATATCTCGTCAATAACAATTCAAAAACACCAGTACTTATCCAGGCTATCAAATAGCTGTAAACGATTGTCCCAACAAAGGCTTCCTCGGATCGAGTCGGAATTGTCGGGAAAAGCCAGCTACTTTGAAAGGTTGATATACCTAATGTCATAAATAGCATCGGTCCGGCTGTGACGAAAAACGATACCGCCGCGCCTTTCAGACGCAAGACATCATTATCAGACGTTAACAGCTCTCGTAATTTGAATCCAATTCCAGCCAATGAATCATTCCTTTTTCACATATCGAGACATATCTTAAACAAGTCAAAATATTCATTTACAGTTCTTCTTTCATCATAATACAACGTTGCCCTCTGCATTCCAATGTTTGAAAACTCAGACCATAACTTTGGGTTCTCTGCGATTTTTAGTATTGCCTCTGCTGTTTGCTCCGGATCAACCATGGGCGTTAAAAGTCCATTTGGTCCGAGATCTCGATCCTCAGAAGAATCGCCTTCAACTAGGTCTCGACATCCCCCTACATCGCTAGTCACTACGGGAATTCCTGCTAACGCAGCTTCAAGAATAACCATTGGCTGACCTTCGGATAAAGATGTTAGGCAAAGTAAATCTGTGCACGGTAATATATCGGTGATAGGCATCTTCCCTACCAATTTAATATACTTTTCTTGTCCAGCATTTTTAATTAGCAATAAACATGATTCAACGTATGCTTGTTCTTGATCCAAAGGACCATAAATGTCACACCGAATATTTGGCTGCTTCCTTCGTGCAATTGTAATGGCATTGATTAAACACTTTATATCTTTAATAGGAGTCACTCGACCAATTGACGCAACGCGAAAAATCTTTCCGCTTTCAAAACCTTGCCAGGGTGCAGAGTTTGACCTTAGGCCTAGAAGTTTTAATCCCATCCCGTTAGCGATGGTATGACATCGACTTCTATCGGCCCCCAATTGAACTTGAATTTCCAAATACTTGCTAAACAGAGTTGTAATAACATCACTGTAGAAGTAAGCAATAAATGACAATCGATCAAAATACCTTAGCCAGTGCTCTCTTGTATTGAATAGCACATACTTTTCATACTCATCTTTGCCCACCATCCTCATCCAAGAAAGCTCCCACATGTCGTGTCTTCTTTCTCTTGGATAAAGCCCATGTTCGGTCAACATTAAAGGGCGCCGACGTTGTAATTTGGCTACGACACCCGCAACCCCTGCATGACCCGCTGTTATTGAGTAAAACATGCCCGCTCGAGGCATTTCATAGCTGAATATCCTGATGAGTGGGATGATCCGAGATCTCCATTGATAGAAAAATTGAATGAATGGCAAATCTGAAGCTGTTCTATTATAGACATCAAGGGCCAAATCCCAAAATAGGGTTGATCCAGATGCCTTCAAAACTCGTTTGTTTTGCCTGCAATCTTCGTTAAAGAGAATATCAAAACAATATTGCAATTTATCTGCCGAAACATTCATTCCAATGCCGCTTGAATCGCTGAACAACTCTATAAATTGCTTTAATGCATCAACCTCACGCCTATTAAGGTCAGAATGGCGCTGAATTTCAGCTTGAGACTGATCAAACAACCATAGTTGTTCTATAGATACTACATTGGGAGGTATCGAGTATTTCAAAGATAATGGCGAACGAGCA
>JAPLFV010000254.1 GCA_026390495.1 Pseudomonadota bacterium
ATTTTTCAACGGTTGTAAAAAGAAGCGTTCAAATAGTGCGTTAAACGCAATTGTAGCCCTTGATGGAAAATCTGCTATTACGCTTCTACCAATTCAAAATCAAAGTAATTTTGAGGAGCCGATAGCCTACAATGTTGTTTATTGTGCATCTGATAAGCAAGGTGAGGCTGTTATGGCCTCAGAGATATTGGAGTTTGCAGTCAGAAAGGAATACAACGCATTAGGATTTGATGGTTCAAAGCTGGTATATAACAACAAATCAAAAGCGCTGACTGGTTTAAGGTCTGAAATAGCTCATCCAAAAATGAATATCTCAAAAATCTGTAGCGTTAAAGGACCAAATATTAATGCTTTGACATTTGCGGGAACTGTGGCGACCCCCCCACAATCACCTGAGGATTTTTATGTTCGCCAAATTCTTTGGCTTGCCGCGCGAGGAAAATGGACAAAGAGTGGTGCTAAAGATTTTTCACCTGCCTTCTATCACTTTCTTCGCGAATCTTTGTCTGCCGTGTTAGATCCAAGGCTTGGAGATGTTGAGCGAATTGCAAGAATTGAACGCTTTGATACACTTTACAATCCTTGTGCAGACAAAGATGCACAGGCCAAGTTTCAAAAGGAACGAGAAACAAATTTTGACTGTAAGGACGGACACTATCAGATCAAAGCTACCGCGCTCGAAGGATACAAAGATTTAGATTTAATTACCGAGGCACTTGGTAAATATAGAGAGGACAATGGACTCCGAGCCTTAATCGCAGCGACTTTTGGAGTTGTCGTTCCAGAAGCCGAATCGCGATCATCATCTTTAGCACTTGATGGCGATGTGACGAGCAGCTTTGCATCTGCAAAAAGTAACAAAAATTCTTTGACCGGTTTTGTAGATGCCACGCCATCAATTGCATCAGCTGGTCAAGCGAAACAGAGTGCTTCGGATATTTTGAAGAACGCATCTGTTCAAGGTGCTAGCTTGTATTCTAAACCTGTTGTTTTGACCCCAGCAGAGCCAAAGAAGCCAATTGTCAGCACGACCACTCAAGATTCATTAAAGCAACAGCTTGAAGGTGCAAAATTTTATGAGGGGTATAAGGAGGGGAAATCTAAGGAAGAACTTGCTAAGAATTTAAAATGCCCACCTTGGATTGAGAATTTCGGCAACGGCAATATGTCAAACAATCCAGATTGCATAAATTGGGATAAACCTAAAGCTTCCGGCAATACAGCAACTTCAGCGGACAATCAACAGGCGACTGCAAAAAGTGACGATGCAAAGAGTCAGGCCTTAAAAACCGAAAATGAAGCTTTCTGCAATAAATGTCGGGATAAATCAGGAGTCTGCTCAGACAATGGAAATGCAAAGTGGCCAGTTACTTATTGTGTCTGTACCACGGCGTTTGGGCAAAATCGAAAACTTCTTCATAAAGATACGATTGACAATTACTCGAACTGTTCCGCATATCTCCAACAACTATATCTGCAGGATAGAAGCTGGGCAGCAGAGGAACAGGAAGCTAAGAAGATAGCCGAAAATGCACTGAAGCGAAAGGCTGATGCTGCGGCTAAATTAGCAAGCGAGAAGGATGAGCAAAAGAAAAAACAACTCGAAGAAGATATTAATGCTGAAAAAAATCTAGCAGATATGAGCGGGATGGTACTAGGTCAGATCAAACAGCCGGAAAAATATGATTCCACGCCTAAACGAGATACCATTTCACCTCCACCGGGCGGAGTTATAGCGATAAAAGATGCAAAAGGAAACACAGTGATCACTCCTGGTCCTGTATCCGCTACTCCTGCAGAGCCAGAATCGCCAAGTGAAAGCGAGGTCTCTAATTGCAAGAGCAAAGGCGCGACCGTTGATTTGAGAATTAAGGCAAAAAGAGATGGAAAGTGGTCGTTTTCAGACTGTGATTGTGGTGATAGGGACGGAAAGAAATTTACAATTCCCGCTTCATCTCAGGGTACTTGTGACGAGATTTATGCAAAAGTAAAAGGAAAGCCTCGCCTCGAAGTCGCAAATGTTGCGCCTAACAAAAAGTTGGAAAAAACTGGAGATCAAATCTGTAAGGAAAAGGGTGGGAATTATCAAGGTTCCGTATGCGACTGTGGCACAGATGATTCTCCATTGAAAGTGTATGTAAATGTAACGTCTTCGGAATCATGTAAAAGCGCGATTTCTGCGAAGAATGCAGAAATTGCTACTTGCAAATCTAATGGCGGAGCTTGGACTCGTAATTCTGAGACGGGCAAATTTAGATGTGTTTGTGAGGGAATGGGGATGGCCTGGGCTGTCGATGGGAAATGCAAAAATGTTGTTAGTGGATTTTTTGCAGAGGACCCAAATGCTAAGCCAGAAAGTGATCCCAATGGGTTTCGAGAGGAGTTTAGCCCACCGCCATTAAATGAAGATGAAAATAAGGAGAATGATGTTTCTTGGGCTGATTCATTTAGGAACCTTTGGAGGACAACGCCCAAAGAACAGGCTGATTCCGAAAAAATAGATTCCATGATATATGACATTGCAACTGGAGAAAAGAATGCTGATTCAATAATGAATGATTTAACTGAAGGAATGAGATTCCAACCTCCAGAATGATCTGTTTCGGCCAGGATGTGGCAATCAGATTTTGCATTTAACCAAAAATCCGCAGTGACCTAAAATGTCACTGCGGATTTTTATTTGAACTTTCAACTATCAATCTGTCTGATAGATGAAGGCCCTTTTCAAAAATTAGTTTCTGTTGTTTACAACCACCGGACTAG
>JAPLFV010000382.1 GCA_026390495.1 Pseudomonadota bacterium
AAAGGCTTCTTAAAGAGCATCAAATTGATTTTAAGGCAGCTAAAAGAAAGGTATCAGATGAGCAATATTAGAAGGCTTGTTGTCAACGCAGATGATTTTGGGCGGAACGAGGCCGACGACTTAGCAATCATAGATTCGCATAAGAACGGCATCGTTACGGCGACATCGGTGTTTTCGACCCATGGAGCACTCTCTCAAAGTGCAAAAATTCTAAGTGCCGTACCTCTCCTAAGGGTTGGCGTCCATTTGGATATGACGTCAGGCAAACCAGTATCCGCAATTACCTCGAGTGTCGTCACTATGGACGGCGAGTTTGCAGTTCAAAGAACTTCAGAGAGCAGAAGTCTTTCCAAGATCTACTCAGTCACTCCTTGCGATTTGGAGGCCGAATTTACTGAGCAGATTGAGCTTTTTAAAAAGTCAGGATTGGTTCTTGGTCATTTGGACAATCACAGGTCCGAAATATATTTTAACCATTCACTGTTTGCCGTGTGTGTTCGACTGGCTGCGAAGTATGGCGTGCCCTTCAGGACTCCTTTCGATAAGGCGTTCCTCAGTAAGAGTTCAGAGTATTCGCGCTTATATGGATATCCAGAGGATCAAATCATTGCAATTTTCGAAAGATCCCTCAGCCTTCAGTCGGAGTATAAAATCAAATCTCCTGATTACTTTTGCAAGTTAACTCCTGACCTTTACAATCCTTCAAACTTAGTGAATTGGCTTGGCCGACTCAATCCAGGCACTACGGAACTCTGCACCCATCCGGGAGTAGGCACGGAACAAGCTCGAGCAGAGTTGGCTGTATTGACAGCTGCTCAAGTCAAAGACGAAATCAAAAGGCTAGGGATCCAATTAGTGAGACCGGGGTGTGACCATCATTAAGTATATTTTAAAAATTTGCTCTGTCTTGATTCTCTTTCTTCCAATGGCGGTCAGCGCATCAACTCTGGAATCGATTGGGACCGATTGGACCTATTCTCAAGACGGAGTAAATTGGGCACAGATTGCGACTCCTTGTTTGCAAAGGTATCAAAGGCCATTGGAGGCCATCACCTTTAGACGAACCCTTAAGGATCTCGATAAAATTGAAAATCCTTCTATTTACATAAACGTAATGAGTCAACCCTTTGAAGCTAAACTTAACGGCGTCAGCGTTTACAAATATATGGACACAAACGGTGACGGAAGGCAGTTTCGCGGTTACCCCTGGCACCTTATAGAGTTGAGGAGTCCTTTAATTGAGAGAAGGTCACAGGCAATCCTAGACTTAACGGTGAGAAGCAATCAGCAGGTGTTTCTTGGGTTCTGCAAAAAAATAATGCTCGGCGACCGAGATTCCGTTTATGCGGCAATTTTCAAAAATGACATAGGAATACTAATGTCGCTGTTTGTCCTGACTTCAATGGGGCTGGTGTCCGTATACTTTGCGCTGGTCTACAGCAAGCGCAGAAAGCTTTTAGTTAGCTTTGCTGCACTCTGCTTTTTAATAAGTGTTTGGATTTTTTCCACCCCAGAGCTCAAATCTAGACTTTTTGTAGTTGAAGATCCACAGTTTTGGATGCCTCTTAGTCACATTGGTCTTTTTTTGATTCCCGTGGCCTTCATTTTCTATCTTAAAGAATTGTTTAAAAATGCAATCTGGCGAATTGTATTGTGGATGGCCGCAGTCCACGGAGCTTATGCAGCTCTTGCAATTTTCTTGATGGCAATTGGTCGGTACGATCATCCGACAAGCAACTACTATTTTAATTTAATCATTCCCTTCAGTGTATTGATGGTTTTAGGCAACATAGCGGTTTTGGTGATTAAGAATGAATACAAGGCTCGCCTTGTGTCCATGGGGTTCGGTGTCTTTATGTTGGTAGCTATTCATGATTGGCTGGTTGGCATGTGGTTTTTAGTTGGCGCTGACCTTTGGCTGCATTGGGGCTTCTTGGGGCTCATGGGCATTTTGGCGATTTCAATTGTCTCTGAGCTAAGGGCAGTTTTCGAATCCGAAAGAGAAATTGGCATCGCAGAAGAGAAATATCAGCTTGTAAAAGAACTTGCTGAGAATGTCGCTCACGATGTTAAGAAGCCGTTTACATTACTAAGAATGACGATGGCAAGACTATCCGACTGCCAATCTACTGATGAGTTTAAACAGATTGCGGAGGAAAACTCCAAAGCAATCGTCAGCAAGTCTCTTCAAGTTGAGGAAGCTTTGAATGCATTTTTAGACCTTGAAAACACTTCAAGCCTTTGTAAAGAGTCGGTGTCCGTTAAGCAACTGCTAGATGAAACACTTCTTGGATATGAACCAGAATTTAAGAAAAATGGTGTGCGGATCGTGATTTCGCACGGCTACAAAGGAGTAGCCGTGCTTGATGTTTCAAAAATGCGCCGCGTCATTGCAAATCTAGTTCAAAATGCAATTGAAGCTCAGCCCTTAGGTGGGGAATTGGTGGTTAAGACTTCACGAAAATGGCTATCCACAGTTGAGATTTCATTTAAAACTCCAACCTTGATTCCTGCAAAAGAAGTCAAAAACTTGTTTAATCGTTACTTTACATTTGGAAAGGCTGAAAGCACGGGGCTCGGCCTCTCCATTGTGAAGAAGTTCACTGAATTGCACGGTGGAGTTGTTTCCTGTGTGTCCAAACAAAGCATGGGGACAATTTTCACTTTGAGAATTCCCATGGGCTGATAGAGACGATTGTCAAAATAGCTTCAACATAAAATGCAAAAGTGCAAAGTTGCACAGGTCTGCGCAGATAAACAGGAGAGTTGAATGAATCACTTAGAAAATCTAAAGCAAATGCTTCAGGTTCTTAAAAACAGTCAAAAAATCAATTTATTGATTGTTAAAGGGCCGCCCGGGTGGGGGAAGACTCATACCGTTACTTCTGCACTTAATGCTTCCGAAACGTCCTACGAAGTCGCTGGGACTTTTACAACACCCCTTGCACTGTTTAATCAGTTGGCGGCAAGTCCGACTAAGATCCATCTTTTAGATGATACCGCCGAATTGTTTTCCAATCAGCAGCTACTTTCCATATTGTGTTCTGCGTCATGGCCTACTGGGGCGGATGGCAAAAGGATCATCAAGCGGTCATCGACTTCGCTTCTGTCAAATCAGCCCGATTTCGAGTTTCTTGGAAAAATAATCATGATAACGAACAAGATTCCTAAATCTGAAACGGTCAATGCGCTACTTAGCAGGTCATTGCAGTTTTCAATTGATATTGATCCTTGCAATGTACCGGCTATGCTTCAGGCTGCGGCGGAGTCTGGTCGGTTTTCAGATGAACAGGCCTCGAGAGAAGTTGTAAAGTACTTAGCAGAAAATCTTTCACGCCTTGACGTTAAAAGAATAAATCTTAGAACTTTAGAGATTGGGTATGAAATTGCGGTCAATCAGTCGCAAGATTGGAAAGGTGTGTTTTCGCAGGTGTTGCCATGGACAAATGACTCGTCTCAAATTGAAAAGGAACTGTCGCCTTTTGTGGAAAATGCAGCGGGAAAGAGTGTTGCTGATCAGATTAGGGAGTATTGCAAACGGACCGGGAAATGTAGGAGGAGCTATTTTTATCAAAAGAAAAAATCGAAAGAGAAACCAATGGTGCTCAGTTTAAAACATATGTAAATGGACTAATTTTTCAAATTTGGTGGTGGTTCAGTAATCACATTTGGCTTTGCAGCTGGTGCCGGCTGTGATTTAGTGTTTGATGGACCTATCTGGCCTGATGATTTAGGAGGTGCTGATTTATTTCCAGCACCTTGATAGCTCCAAGACTTCCCAGCAGTATCATATTTTGCATAACTTTCAGTGGGTGTGCCGTTCTTGTCATGCCACTGGTACTGCCCGTCTGGTTTCCATTTATAAGATCCATTTTGGTAACCAGAGTAAGTTTTATTATCAGATGAGCCAACAATTGCTGAATTTTTCCACGCATCGCCGTACATTGTATTCATTCCATCCATGTCATTTCCAGAATATTTTCTTTGATCATTCGGGTTAAAGTAGGTGGGAATTTCTAAGTTCCCACCAGATTTTGAGACTTGCTCGAGAAAGCCATTTTGCTGTGTAATATCAGTAGCATACGAAGTTGCTTTGTCAAATTTGCTTACGGAGTCTTGCTTAACTTCAGAACGCTTACCATCCGAGCTAGTTTTCGAGACCATACCTGGTTTGCTACCAGGTCCGTATCGGTTTCCCTCATTGTCGAGTTGTGAACCCCCTGTCATAAGTCCTACCAGCATCGGGGTTCCATTCTTATCATACGTAATGAGTCCCCCACCGGAGTCGCCTGGTGACGAGACAGAGTTTTTACCAGGTTCGTCATTTTTAAAGGCGACGCCGTCAATCCACTGCTTATTTTGACCCACTTCACTTATCACATTTTCACCATACCTTAGATTAACTGGACCGGATTCTGGACTCATATCACCCTTGTACGCAGCATTGTAGTCCGCATATCCAGCTCCAACGAGCCTTACTGAGTCCCCGTTGGAGGGGCGATTAACAGCAAGTGGCACAATACCTTGAGTCAATCTATCTGAGGCTAAATTATTTGGCAGAACGAACGCTGCAATGTCGTTATTGTAGCCATCATATTTATCATTTTTGATAACCTTAACGTCCGAGCCTTTCGGGTTAAAATCGTAAACACTCTTTCCCTGATAATCAAGAATTCTAACCCGGTCGCCTTCCGAGACAGAATCTGCAACATGAGCATTGGTGATGAAGGTGTTGCCTCCGACGGCAACAGCTGAGCCGTTTCCTATCGGGATGAAAGTTCCGTCTGGATTTTTCCTTTCGTATAGTACCGCATAAGTCCCTGGACCTTCAGATGCCTTTGTCACAGGCTTGCCATTTACGACCGTTAGGTTCGAGCTGGATTTCTTTGCCGCTTTACAGCCATTAATTCCGCTCAGCAATATCAGCACCGAACAGACTGAAAATCGATAGTTGCTAATTTTGTTCGGCATAAGAACCTCATTTTCTACGTTAATTTAAAACTAATCCAATCCACGAAGTCTTTCGGCATTTTTTCCTTCCAAATTGACATCTTTTTGCAACCACCGAATTAGCCTAAGGAATACGGATTGGGTTTCCGAATCACTTCATTAGAAGTGTTACCGAAGCGCGTTTAAAGCATCAAAAAGACTGTGGTTATGGAAGCTTATTGAAAAAGGTGCCTGGGAAGGATGAAAATGACGTCTACGAAAACAAATCGTTACATCCGGAGGAAGCCC